>JANQMK010000270.1 GCA_028280085.1 Pseudomonadales bacterium | reverse complement strand
TTCAAGTTAATACACTTTCTTAAAGCACTCTCTTAATGCTTAATGCACTCTGCAGATCTTTAAAATGTGTAGTAAGTTAAGGATAATAATAGACTATATTTTACCTTGAGGTTGACAAAAGGTATTAATATATAAACAATGCAAACTTTTCTCGGTGGGGTAGTGCGACCGTAAACAGCGGTGGCTACTTTAGATAATCAGATTCAAACAGTGTCTATTTTTACATCGAAGAGAAAGATCAAGTGGTAATTTGTCGGCTGTGCTGGTCGCATTTTAACCGATGATCATGGGCATGTTACCCCCACTGCCCAGCCCGTCACCCAATCACAGTGCTATTGCACGTGGGAAAGGCAAACTCTTACTAATCTGATTATTTTATATTTCTACTCGGTAAAGCCCCTTTGTTCAGGGCCTCGCCAGGTGGGCGTTGTGTATCTTTGCTCGTTACCAACTATTGACGGGCGTTATTAATGTGAGAGGAAATCATAGTGGAGTTATCAGGCGGTGACATGATTATCCAGGCCCTACAGGATGAGGGCGTGGAATACATATTTGGGTATCCGGGTGGCGCGGCATTGCATATTTATGACGCGCTGTTTAAGCAAAAGAACATGGAGCATATCCTGGTGCGCCATGAGCAGGCAGCGGTACATGCTGCCGACGGCTATGCCCGTTCAACCGGTAAGACGGGTGTCGTACTGGTGACTTCTGGCCCCGGCGCCACCAATGCCATTACCGGCATTGCCACGGCGTATATGGATTCCATCCCCTTAGTGGTGATATCAGGTCAAGTGCAGAGCCATCTGATCGGCGATGATGCCTTTCAAGAGACGGATATGGTGGGCGTTTCCCGCCCGGTGGTAAAGCACAGCTTTTTGGTAAAAGATCCTCGCGAAATACCAAATCTCATTAAGCGGGCTTTCTATATTGCCAGTACTGGTCGTCCGGGCCCTGTTGTGGTTGACGTACCAAAAGATTTGACTAATCCGGTTGATAAATACGAGTACGAGTATCCGAAAAAAATAAAGTTGCGGTCTTATCAGCCGGCGACACGGGGACATTCTGGGCAGATAAAAAAAGCGTTGGCAGTATTGCTATCGGCAAAACGCCCAGTAATTTATTCGGGTGGCGGTGTCGTGCAGGGCAATGGCTCTGAGTACCTGACTGAACTGGCCCAGATACTCGACTACCCGGTTACCAACACATTAATGGGGCTTGGTGCTTATCCAGGTAATGATCGCCAGTTCTTGGGTATGCTTGGCATGCACGGTTTTTATGAAGCGAATATGGCTATGCACCATAGTGATGTCATTCTTGCTGTCGGCGCGCGTTTTGATGATCGAGTTACCAATACGCCGGCAAAGTTTTGTCCTGATGCCACTATCATCCATATTGATATAGACCCGGCATCGATCTCGAAAACCATTTTGGCGGATATTCCGATAGTTGGCCCGGTAGATAGCGTGTTACGTGACATGGTTGGCCTAATCAAAGAGTCTAACCAAAAGCCTGATGATACCGCGTTAAAAGCCTGGTGGGACCAAATTATCACGTGGCGTGATCAACATGGTTTACTGACAGCACCGCGCTATCGGGTTGACAATTCTGAGATGATGAAGCCACAACAGGTGGTAGAAACTCTATATAAGGTTACTCGCGGTGACGCGTTTATTACCTCTGATGTTGGTCAGCACCAAATGTTTGCCGCACAATACTATCGCTTCCCACAGCCACGTCGTTGGATTAACTCAGGTGGGCTCGGCACGATGGGGTTTGGTTTACCGGCTGCCATGGGGGTGAAAATGGCGCATCGTGATGCTGATGTTGCTTGTGTTACTGGTGAAGGTAGTATTCAAATGAATATTCAAGAGCTGTCTACCTGCACGCAATATAATTTACCGGTCAAAATTATTAATATTAATAACCAAGCGTTGGGTATGGTTAAGCAGTGGCAGGATATGCAGTATGAAGGCCGCTATTCCCAAATTCTTTATGAGGACTCCTTACCTGATTTTGTTAAGCTGGCAGAGGCCTACGGCCATGTGGGCATGAAGGTAGATAAGTTATCTGAACTCGAAGGCAAAATGGAAGAGGCGTTTAGTTTAAAAGATCGCGTCGTCTTTATGGATATTTATGTCGATCCCAATGAACATGTTTATCCGATGTTAATTGCGCCCAACGGTGCAATGTGCGATATGTATCTCAGTAAAGAAGGGGAGGAGAACTAATGCGCCGTATTATTTCTGTCTTATTAGAAAATGCGCCTGGGGCGCTTTCTCGGGTCGTGGGTCTGTTTTCGCAACGGGGATATAACATTGAGACATTAACTGTTGCACCTACCGAGGATGAAACACTATCGCGTTTAACCGTTACAACGCTCGGTGATGATGAAAAGATTGAACAAGTCACCAAGCAGCTAAATAAGTTGGTTGATGTCGTTAAATTAGTGGATTTAACTGACGGCGTTTATATTGAACGTGAGTTGATGTTAATTAAAGTAAAAGCATCGGGCGCACAGCGTGCCGAAGTGAAACGCTGTGTCGACATATTTCGTGGTCAGATAGTTGACGTCTGCCCGGCCGTATACACCATACAAGTTGTTGGTACCAGTGAAAAGCTCGATGCTTTTGTTGAAGCCGTTGGTGAAAACGTCGTGCTTGAAGTGGTTAGGTCAGGTGTGTCTGGCGTATCCCGTGGCGAGAAAGTACTGAGTCTCTAGTGCAGGCTATTCCTGTTCATTTTGTTAATATCACTTTTGTTAATATCACTAAGGCCCAATTCAAGTTGATGACAAGGCCTTGTCTCACTAGGCTTTGTCATCTGTCTGGCATCTGCTCCTAATATTTACTCCTTCAAGGAGTAAATATTTCTTGTTTTCATAACATCATACTGCTTGTTTTCTTCCGTAAAGCCTTGTTAATAAAAAGTCTTAGGATTTTTCTTAGATAGGCTGTTTTATTTTTCATACAAAACCGTTATTATTGCGCCAACTATGTAGTCGGCCCGTTTGAGTGGCAATAACTTTTTGTTTAATGTGCTGTGGCTGGGTTTATGTTTTTAACGTCGATGTGAGTGTGACGTCGATGTAAGTGGCGTTTTCTCAAGTGCGGTGAACTACGATAAAAAACTGCGGTAAAAAATTACAGTACGAAACCGAGCTAAGCTATTCTATTTAACAAGCGTAAGACTGCTGCGAGCTTTGCTGTTGCGTAAAGCCTATGGACGTTGTGTTAAAAAATCATAAGTAATTCGTTATAAGTGAGTGGAGAAAAAAATGAAGCAAGTTATTTTTTTAGTTAGTCTGTTGATGTTTTCTGTATCATCTTATGCAAGTAACTGGAAGGTATCGGACTATGCAGATATAGCGTTTGTACGAACAGATGCTAACGGCAATACCCTAGTGCAACTCAATACGACCAACGCAGGTACATGCTATGCAGTGCAGTTTACTGGCGACGCCTGGGCAGTCAAAGGCGATGGTCAGACTCACGGCTATTTAACGGTTTATGCCATTCCCGAGCAACATCAGCATATGGTCTCTCAAGTCCTAATGGCCTATTCCATGGGTCGAAAAGTGCGCTTGGTCGTTAACGATAACCCCGTTGATTATCCACGGATAGGCGATCCTCAAACTGGCATGTGCCAGGTCCAACGAGTCATTATGAATCGACATAACTCATAGCGAATATAATTCATAGTGAATCCATAGCGCGAGAGAACCTTGCCGCTGATAAAAATTTGCCGATACACGGTTGATTTGTCAGGCCAGAAGCGTCGATGAATCGATCGCTCATAATAATGTTTAGCGCATTGCTAATAATGAAGTGTAGGTATGAGAATGAATCAGGTACTATCGTATTGCTGTCATCAAGTCTTTCTATTGTTGTTTTGTGTTATGGCAGCGGGTGCCGCAAGTGCTGTAGAAATTGATCGTTTTAACTATGATATTTATCGTGGTTTAGTTGATGAAGACCAGATTGAAGATATTTATTTTCATGCCAGAGAAAAAATAATTATTCTTGACCGTCCTGGTATTGATATACCGATACGTGTGCCGAGTCATACGCTCACGTTTGTCGCTTATGGATTTTCCTCATCCCCGCTTGACTATTCAGCACATCTTTTGTTAAGTGCCACCTTGCCGTTAAGCCAATTGGATAACCTAGAGTTAGTATCTAATACAGAACTGGAATTTGCTGATTTTAATGACGATGGCTTACAAGATGTAAAGATCATCAGTAATGATCCGCAGCGCCTGGCGGTAACCTTTGCTGGTCAACCAGGTGATGCCGCCCCCATTATTATTCCCACGCTTGATAGTGATGGTGACGGTTATCAAGATGTTAATGACGCGTTTCCCTATGACAACACCGAATGGTTAGACACCGATAATGATAATGTGGGTAACAATGCCGATACCGATGATGACGACGACGGCTATCTGGATAGCAACGATGCTTTTCCGCTAGATGGCACTGAATGGCTTGATACGGATAACGATAGCATAGGCAACAATGCCGATACCGATGATGATGACGATGGCTACCTGGATAGCAACGACGCTTTTCCGCTGGACGCGACTGAATGGCTTGATACCGATAATGATAATGTGGGCAACAATACCGATACCGATGATGACGACGACGGCTATCTGGATAGCAATGATGCTTTTCCGCTAGATAGCAGCGAATGGCTTGATACCGATAATGATAATGTGGGTAACAATGCCGATACCGATGACGACGACGATGGCTACCTGGATAGCAACGACGCTTTTCCGCTGGATGCGACCGAATGGCTTGATACGGATAACGATAGCGTAGGCAACAATGCTGACATGGATGATGACGACGACGGCTATCTGGATAGCAACGATGCTTTTCCGCTAGATAGTACTGAATGGGTTGATACCGACAATGATAATGTGGGTAACAATGCTGACACGGATGATGACGGTGACGGCTATCCTGATACGAGCGATGCCTTTCCGTTAGATGCTACAGAATGGCGTGATACCGACCTCGATGGAATCGGTGACAATACTGATACTGATGATGATGAAGATGGTTACAGCGATCAGCTTGAAATTGAAGAGGGTACTGATCCGTTAGATGCCAATAGCTTTCCCAACATAGTCATTGACGTGACACCACCAGTCATCACCATTATAGGTGATAATCCCTTGATTCATATTCGCTATGGACAGCCTGCTGTCGATCTTGGTGCCATGGCAATAGATGATATTGACGGACCGGTCGCGGTAAGTGTCACTACGATGGATTTCTTTACAGCCGGTACTTATACGGTTACCTATACGGCAACCGATAGAGCAGGTAACGTAGCGACGGCAGATCGGCAAGTCACCGTAGTAGAGTGGGATCATGATAAACCCCATGTTACTTTAGTTGGGTTTAATCCTGCTAGAGTAGCGGTAGGTACCAATTACCAGGATGCTGGTGCAACCGCACGCGTTAACGCCATTGAACTATCGGTATCTTCCAGTGGTACGGTTGATACTACAACCGTTGGCCATTATGTTATAACTTACACAGCGTCTGATGCTTACGGCAATACTGCGACGGCAACTCGTACCGTTGTTGTTCATCCAGTACCATCGCCAGCGTCTTTTTCTACCTCAAAGATTCCGCAGACGGGCGATTCCCATATATTCCACGAATTTGATGATGGTTATCGACAAAGTGGTTTGGCTCGTAACTTTAGTCGCAATTATCTGACTGAAACAGTTTTTGATGTTAGCACCGGTTTAACCTGGCAGGATTCGCCTGATGTTGCAGCGCTGCAATTTAACTGGCAAGAAGCTAGGGATTATTGTCTTACGCTAGAACTAGGTGGCATCACCAATTGGCGGTTGCCTTCCCCACTCGAGTTGCTTTACCTGGTTGATTTTAATCGCCATGGCGTTGCTGAGCGTGACCCTCGCCTTGATGCTAGTTTTGTGCATAGCTTTCGCTACGACGGCTTCTCTAAGTTACCCTACTATTATTGGTCAAATGATAAGGATGGATCTAGTGCATTGCGCGTTGATTTTCGTACCGGTTACTTGAGCCAACATGCAACGACAAATGACAATTATGTTCGCTGCGTGAGTGGCGTTAATCCATTTATGCCCAGCCTTTGGAAATATAACGCCGACTCTGATGTTGTGTTTGATGTAAACAGCAAGTTAATGTGGCAAGATACTGTCGAGGTAGAGAACAATCTAATGAATTGGCACAAGGCTATTCACTATTGTGAAAATCTGGAGCTAAAAGGATTGACCGATTGGCGTCTACCTAATGTCAATGAATCGCATACCATTAGAAAAGAGCTGTCTAGCGATCCCATTCCGGCGTTTGATTATCAACATGAAAATATAGGCTTCTTTGATCCGCCTTATTGGTGGACGTCGAGTACTTACTCTGATTCCACGGAGTTAGAAATTAATTGGCTTTCTATGGATAGAGATTTTACAAAGGCCTGGGCAATCTATGCTTATACTCAAACCTTTAGTGGTGCGTCTAAGCTACACCAATTGGATAAGGATGAAGACCACTATGTTAGATGTGTAAGAGATTATCGAGAGTCAGTAGCCGTTATCCTTGAGCAAAATTGGGTGGTGGTGCACGGTAATCCGGTGGCGTTCGACGGGTCGGCGAGTTATGCCCCAGACTCGTCAGTTGCTAGCTATCGTTGGACAGATCTCTCAGAGAGTGAAATCTTAAGTCATGACGCCTCATTCAGTAAAAGTGATTTTTCTGTCGGTGAGCATGTTATCGAATTACGCATTGAGGATATCTTTGGTAAACCGACTAAAACACAAGTGGTTCTGTAACGGTAAGCACCACTTGTGTTTTAGTCGGTTTACCAAAGATATCCTCAATGCGTAATTCGATAACATGCTCACC
>JANQMK010000183.1 GCA_028280085.1 Pseudomonadales bacterium | reverse complement strand
TTTATGGCTTGGCGGGTGCGGTATGGACGCGAGATATCAATCGAGCCCACAGGGTAGCCAAGGCCATTCGCGCCGGCACGGTCTGTATCAATAACTGGGGTGGTGGTGATATGACTATGCCGTTTGGAGGTTTTAAACAATCTGGCAACGGGCGCGATAAATCACTGCATGCTATGGAAAAATATACGGCGTTGAAGTCCACATGGATTGAGCTTGGACAATAGTGTCTGGGCACAAACTATCTCTCTATTATTCAGAGGTTCCCTAGCTAGAAACTATAAATACCAAGCAAACTCTGTTGGTGTAATAAGACGATTAAATTTTTCAAGCTCTGCTCGTTTAAGTTCGGCATATACGTGGCAAAACTGTTGGCCGAAATAGTGGGGTAAAGCTTGCGATGCGGCAAAGCTTTCAATAGCGTCGTTCCAGTTAGTTGCCAGTGGGGTTTGCGGTTGCTGCTTATAGGCATCACCAGATAGTGCTGCAGGGGGCTTTACTTTTTTCTCTAAGCCTAGCAGGATGCTTGCCAGTACGACGGCTGTCAATAAATAAGGATTGCAATCAGCACCGGCGACGCGATGCTCAATGCGTTTTGCTTGGGGTTCGCTGAGGGGAACACGCAATGCAACAGTGCGATTGTTAATGCCCCAGTTAGCTGCATTGGGAACATAACTGTCTTTTACAAAGCGACGAAATGAATTAGCTCCTGGTGCAAACAGTAACATTGCATCAGGCATTAGTTCGAGCAGGCCGTTTAGCGCATATAGCAAAGTTTTACTGTTAGCGTTATTTTTGGTTACAAAAACATTTTTGTTATTATCGTCGTAAAGACTCGTATGAATATGTGTTCCGCTGCCAGCGTATTCCATAAATGGTTTTGCCATAAAGGTAGCTTGTAGATCGAATTGCTTGGCAAGTGCTTTAATTAAACGTTTTAACGCAACAGCGTGATCGCAGGCTAGTAATGGGTCGCTTTGATGCATTAAATTAACTTCGAACTGGCCGGGGGCATACTCGGCAACGGCCCCTGAGATAGGGATGTTTTGTGCGCTGGCCCCGTCTGCCAAGGTTGACAAAAATGTTTGATGTTCATCTAAATCATCTATGCTGTAGACTTGCGTGTCTGATGTAACTGGCTCGATGGGCATTCTGCTCTGTTTGCTAATCGTTTCAGGTAGCAAATAAAATTCGAGCTCGATGGCTACTGTGGGATAAAGTTTTTTGGATGCTAGTTGTTTGATAAGCTGATGCAAAATGTTACGTGGCTCGATCGGACAAGGGATGTCATCAGCATCCACCATGGTGAGTTGCAGTTGGGCGATTGTGTCTTGTTGCCAAGGGCAAATAACTAACGACTGATCAACGGGTCGACATTTACCATCACCGTCACCAGTGACCAAGCCTAATCCTGTAGCCTCTACTGTTTCGCCGGTAATATCAGAGGCCCAGATAGATTCGGCTAAGTAAGCGCCTTCTTTATACACTTTTGCTAGGTTTGAAACGGGTATTCTTTTACCGCGTAAGATACCGTTTAAATCGCACATCAGTAGATCAACCGCGGCAACCGCAGGGTATTTCTTTAAGAATGATGCAAGTTGATTTGAACTTTTTTTGCTCATTAACGTTGCCTTAACAGGTCAATTTAGCGTGAGGCAGTGTTTACAGTTCTGATGGCCACTATGATAACTATAGCTCTGATAACTCAGGTTGTATGGTTAGGTATTGATGGTGTTAGATTCATCAATTGCTAAGTTTGCAGGCTGAAGATTCGATGTTATCGCGTGATGATGAAGGCCTTTAAGGGTAAGTGCTTGATACGGGGCTAAGTGATGATGTGTCGATGCAGTGATTGTTTTCTATTTATGCAAAAACTGCAGAATGGACAGAAAGTCACAGAAAATCATTCAAACCCGGGCTTAAAAGTTTATACTGTCGCCCACTAACTCAACCCCAATCTTTATCTTATTTGCAAGTGCAAGAGGTATCTAATGATATACCAAGGAAAAGCAATAACCGTTAAAACTATTGAAGACGGCATCGCTGAGCTTAACTTCAATTTGGAAGGTGATTCGGTCAACAAGTTTAATAACGCAACTATCGTAGAACTAGGTGAGGCTGTAACCGCATTAAGTACTGCTAATGGTATCCAAGGGCTATTGGTTACCAGTGGTAAAGATGTGTTTATTGTTGGTGCAGATATCACCGAGTTTGGCAAACTTTCCAGCGGTACAGAGGCGGACATAGTGCAACACCTCGCCGATGATAATCAGGTTTTTAACGCTGTTGAAGATTTGCCTTTTCCCACCGTTACAGCGATCAACGGCTATGCGCTGGGTGGTGGTTTTGAAATGTGTATGGCGACGGATTACCGTGTTATGGCGACCGCGGCGAAAGTGGGGCTGCCGGAAACCAAATTGGGTATTTACCCAGGGTTTGGCGGCACTGTTCGCTTGCCACGTATTATTGGCGTTGACAATGCGGTTGAATGGATCGCCGGCGGCGCAGAGCAAAAACCAGAAAAGGCGCTTAAAGACGGTGCTGTTGACGCAGTTGTTGTGCCGGAACTGTTAAGAGAAGCAGCGATCGACCTGTTAAAACAATGTATTGCTGGCAAGCTTGACTATAAGACGCGGCGACAGGAAAAACTAGAACCGATCAAGTTAAATGATATTGAAAAGATGATGGCGTTTACTACCTGTAAGGCAATGGTTGCGCAACAAGCTGGGCGTCACTTTCCCGCTCCTATGAGCGCGGTCAACACCATAGAAAAAGCGGCGGGTATGGCTCGGGCCGAAGCATTGGCGGTAGAAGCGCAAGGTTTTGCTAAGTTAGTAAAAACATCAGTTGCGGATGCATTAATTGGCTTATTTTTAAATGATCAAGCACTGGCAAAAGTTGCCAAATCATGGGCCAAGCAAACTGAACCAGTCGGGTTGGGTGCCGTATTGGGCGCCGGTATCATGGGGGGTGGTATTGCTTATCAGTCCGCCTATAAAGGTACGCCGATTGTCATGAAAGATATTGATCAAAATGGTATTACCATCGGTTTAAGCGAAGCAAACAAGCTGTTATCGAAACGTGTTAGTCGAGGTCGTATGGACCCCATTAAGATGGGCGAAGTGCTGAATAACATTACGCCGACGTTATCGTATGACGGCTTTGATAAAGTTGATATGGTGATTGAGGCGGTAGTTGAAAATGAAAAAGTCAAAAATATTGTTCTTGCAGAAGTAGAAGATAAAGTATCTAAAGACACCATTGTGGCCTCAAACACCTCGACTATTTCTATTACTCGATTAGCAGAAGGTTTAAAACGCCCGGAAAATTTCTGTGGTATGCACTTTTTTAATCCCGTACACGCGATGCCGTTGGTTGAGGTCATTCGCGGCAAGAAAACGAGCGATGCCGCAGTAGCAAAAGCGGTTGCTTATGGCTTGGCGATGGGCAAAAAAGTGGTAGTGGTAAATGATTGTCCGGGATTCTTGGTAAATCGCGTGCTGTTTCCATACTTTGCAGCGTTTACCCAACTGCTGAAAGAGGGTGCAGATTTTCAACAGGTGGATAAAGTGATGGAAAAATGGGGTTGGCCTATGGGACCAGCGTACCTCTCCGATGTGGTCGGCATCGATACCTGTGTTCATGCCGGTGAGGTTATGGCCGAAGCTTTCCCGGATCGTCTGAAACAAGAATATAAGACGGCATTAGAGGTAATGTTTGAAAATAATCGCTATGGGCAAAAAAATGATGCTGGTTTCTACAACTACGAGCCTGATAAAAAAGGCAAACCAAAACGCGTACCGACTGAAGAAGTTTACACCCTGTTGGCACCACATGCCGATGCCAGTCAAGAGTTTGAAGCGGATACTATTGTTGAGCGATTGATGGTACCTATGGGAATTGAAATGGCACGTTGTTTAGAAGAGAACATCGTTGGAACGCCAGCAGAAGCGGATCTCAGTTTAATATTTGGTTTAGGCTTTCCGGTATTTCGTGGCGGCATTTTGCAATATATTGATTCTGTTGGCATTGATGTGTTTTGTCAGATGGCCGACAAGTATTCCCATCTTGGTGAGTTGTATGAGCCGACTGCGGGTATGCGCGAAAGAGCAGCCAACGGCGAAAAATATTTTACCAACTAAAACCTGTTGCACATCCATCACGTTTTTATCAAATGCGGGTAGAAAAGAATTTATAGGAGAATATCGTGAGCTTAAATCCACAAGATGTTGTAATCGTCGATTATGTTAGAAGCCCAATGGGCCGCTCCAAGAATGGTTGCTTCCGCCATTTAAGGGCTGAAAATATGTCAGCATTACTGGTTGACGCGCTGTTGGAAAGAAATCAGAAAGTTGACCCTAAAGAAGTTGAAGATGTGATTTGGGGGTGCGTAAACCAAACTAATGAACAAGGCTGGAACATTGGGCGCATGATGTCGATATTGACACGCTTGCCCCGCACAACGGGAGCCCAAACGGTCAGTCGGCTCTGCGGATCATCGATGTCAGCCTTACATATTGCGGCACAAAGTGCGATGACCGGCTATGGGGATATCTTTATTATTGGTGGTGTTGAGCATATGGGTCATTTACCTATGGACCATGGTATGGATCCCAACCCAACCTTGAGCAAACATATTGCCAAGGCAGCTGGTATGATGGGTCTAACTGCCGAGTACTTGGCGATAATGCACGGTGTCGGTCGTGAACAACAGGACGAGTTTGGCGCGCGTTCTCACCGTCTTGCCCATGAAGCACGCCAATCTGGGCGTTTCGACGCAGAGATTGTGCCAATGGAAGGCCATGATGAAAATGGCTTTAAGAAATTGATCGAACAAGACGAGACTATTCGCCCTGATACCACCGTTGACAAGCTAGCAGGGTTGAAGCCGGTTTTTGATCCCAAAAATGGCACGGTAACTGCCGGGACCTCATCGCAGATCACAGATGGTGCATCGGCGATGTTGGTGATGACTGCAGAGAAAGCGAAGTCACTCGGTATAGAACCGATCGCGCGGATTCGCGCCATGGCCGTTGCTGGTGTTGATGCATCTATTATGGGGTATGGCCCGGTGCCGGCAACAGAAAAGGCGTTAAAGCGTGCCGGTTTGACCATGGACGATATTGAATATGTTGAATTGAATGAAGCCTTTGCCGCTCAAGCTATTCCGGTGTTAAAAGACCTCAAGCTATTGGAGCGCATGGATAATGTGAATGTTAATGGCGGTGCTATTGCCCTAGGCCACCCGTTTGGTTGTTCTGGCGCCCGTATCAGCGGCACCTTAATTAATGTGCTTAAGCAAAACGATGCCACCATGGGCGTTGCTACCATGTGTATCGGTTTGGGGCAGGGGATTTCTACAGTGATTGAACGCTTGAACTAGGAACGAACTAGTTAGCAATAAAAAATGCCGGGGAAACCCGGCATTTTTTGTAGGTTGCTCCCACTTAGTGGGAGCAGGCTTTCAGCAGCAGTAGCTGATTTACCAATCGTGCAAACCTAAGCTATCTTTAACGTTGGTTTGATAAGCAGATGGCAGGTCGTCGTTGGCTTCGTCATCAAAATCATGATCTACCACGTCGCCTGCAGTAGTTGCCAGGCTACCATCGCTATTCAACGTTGATATCTGTAGGTTGTCGAACTCAATCGCTTCTCTGACACGGAGCAGAAGTCGATAGTCACCGCCAGAGCGAGTATTCAGGTCGCTTTGGGTTAGATCTTCGATCTCTGTATAGTTCACGCCGTCAGCAGAATGAGAGATAACGATATTGGTACCATAGATATCTAAACGATAGCGTTTCCATTGACCGTTAAATAGCTCAGGTGTATTGGCGTTATCCCACATACCCATACCAGTTCCTGGGCATTCTGGACAGTGAACGTCTGGTGCTTTCCATTCAACATCAGTCCAGCCGCCTAAACGGAACTTAACGATGGTACTCTGCCACTCATCAGAGAAGACTTCTGGATTATCGTAGTGCTCTTGATCCCACAGTACGATAGTTGGACCTTCCCAACTTAAGTTTCTAGCAGAGAATTCCACACGTACATTGGCAGGCACGGTACCCATATCGTAAGCTTCTAAGCTGCCGAAGGATGAAGGGCCAGCGTAACGCAATACTTCAGTATCGCCTAACGCTTCCGCAATGGTGCTAGTTAAGTTGCCAATGTAGAAACCGTTGTCAGGACGCATCGTGATGGGGAAGTCAGGTCCTAATGTATCGAAAGTCATAGCGTTGCCAAAGGTATCGGTAACGCCGCTTGTTGCAAAGCTCAAGCTGTAACTTTCGCCGGCATCTAATGGAGATGTAGTGTTGTTATTTAGCCCACCGATAAGCTCGCCAATTTCGTTAGCGACGAAGCTGTCAGTATCAGGAATAACGTGTAGCGTGTTGGCAATCCACACTTTCATAAAGGGGATAGAGCCATTTTCTAACGTATTGTCAGCTGGTGTGCTGGTATTGGTTAGCGTTAGATTGGCTTCAACACTATCTTTGTCAACCGCTTTACTAAAATCGACACTCATAGAATAGAGGTTATCCATATCCTGATGAGCTTGTAGTACTGTAGGACCTACACCGTCGTTTTCAGCGACTGCTACTTCGCGAATAACTTCTATGTCCTGTACGTCATCAATAGCGTCAGTTGCTTCGGCAGCTTCATTAACGGTAAGTGCTGCGAGGAACTCGTCGCTAGTTGTAGCAGCTTGTACGGCGCTAGTATTGATCTCGCCAGTAACCACAACGTTTTCAGACTGATTGAGGGCAGAGAAGAATAATACGCCGCCGCTTAAGCGCCAGTTATACAGTGAATATCTAGGCGCACCATTAGCGGGTGATAACAGAATAGTGACTTCACGTGTATCGAGATTCATCATTTTGATGATATCGGCGGTTGAGCCATTAGCGAGCTCGACTTCTTCAGAATAGTAGAGATAGCCGCCGGCAATTTGGAAAGGTGTACGACCCATCCAGCTCCACCAGTCACGACCTTCACCCATATCGATTTCAAGTCTTGGTACTGGGTTGTAAGGTAATAGCTGATAGACTGTCAGCGTTTGAGTCCAACCTTCGAACTCACCAGTTTCAGAGTTCACTAGATCACGTCCGCCACTAAATACACCGTAAATACGGCCATTATCGGCAGTAATGATTTTGTGTGGGCTTGGTGCGCCCCAAGAACCGTTGCTCTTACCGAATAATGTGGTATCCAGTAGGGCTTTCTCGATGCCGCCAGTGGAAAGTGGGCGGACAAAGCGTAGGCCATTATTGCCTTCTCCATGCCATGATTCTTGGCCGAAGATAACGGTACCGTGATCATCAACGGTAA
>JANQMK010000172.1 GCA_028280085.1 Pseudomonadales bacterium | reverse complement strand
ATTTTGTTGCTGGCCAGGGAAAGGCACTATTTTTTTGAAGCTTCGTAAACTTACATATATTCTGCTAGGCCACGAAACAGGATTATTCTGCCGCAATAAAGTGCTCTATTAGCCGCATCACTAAATCTTTTTGAACTGGCAAACTTTCCGCTATCAAAAGCGCTAATGCAACTAGTGTATTTTGATTGATTATTTGCTCGATAGGCTTTGGAACCAAGTGCTGATTTAATCGCAAATACCATAAAAATAGAAAAGACCCCGTACGCTTATTTCCATCAGCCAGCGAGTGATTCTTAATTACAAAATAAAGCAAATGCGCGGCACGGCTGGCAACATTCGGATAAAGTAGCTCCTCTCCAAAGCCTTGCTCAATTTGCGCTATAGCTGAATGAAGTCCGTCTCCTCGAAGTTGAGCAAACAGTTCAGTTGCTTCTCCTTTAGCAATTAACTCCCGCTTTAACTCAGCTATTGCATCTAAAACCTGATCTATTTCCAGCGCATGCATAGTATCTTGCTTTTCGGAGACGGCTTTTAACGTTTGCTCATCATAAGCCTTAAGCAACGACCAACTGCGGGCGTAATCAGCAACAACCTTTAGCACTGCCTGCCCCCTTTTATCTATTAGCTGCCGGTTTTCGAGAGTGCGAGAAAGCAACACTAAAACCTGATCAACATCGACACCAAGCTGGTTAAGGCGTTTCTCATTAAACGTATAGCCGTCAACTAAATGCTTTTTAAGGATGTTTGTCGCCCACTGGCGGAATTGCACCCCTCGCTGAGACTTTACCCGGTAGCCGACTGAGATGATGACATCTAGGTTATAATGCTCCACTTCACGTTTGACACTTCTCTTACCTTCTTGCTGAACTATCCGGCATTTCCGGACAGTTGGATCCCTTGTAAGCTCTTGTTCTGTATAGATATTACTTACATGCTCATTAATCGTCCTAACATCCTTGCCGAACAAGTCGCTCATCTGGCGCTGCGTCAGCCAGACAGTATCTTGCTCTAAGTTCACCTCTAACTGCACATCGCCGTCAGCGCTCTTGAAAATTTGAACCTGGCCTCCATCTGACATCATTAACACGACCCCTTTTAAGTCAAACCATAAGCAAGCATATCCTGATGATGGTAGACTACCACAGTATGCCTGGCGAAAGTTGTTGCAAGACCTTAAAGAACCAACAATGGGCATTGGGAAAGACCAGTCAGCATTTCTTCGCATTAGTTTCCTACTCAAGCCCCTAGAAATGTTCAGCGATATATTGCTCATGCGACTTCTCGGTAGTTTCTAAATTCCGCGTATCTGCAGTTGCTACCAAATCTGCATACGCTGGTATTGAGCGCACTAAACCAGCCTCTTTGCTGTCAGCCCTTATCCAATAGGTCGGTAGATCTTTACATTGAGCGGCTGCTCCATAACTTGTAAAGCCGCCCTAAGGATATCTTCCTTTCTATCTAGCACTTCAACCACAACAAATTCTATTTGTTCACTTTTAGCAGGCGTTCATTATTAATGTACAGATCATATTTATGAACAAATACACGAGTTCAAACAAACTTAATGACAAACGCATCCAGCACGTCATCAAATGCATAGTGACACCAGGCATGAAGTCGGGAAGATATCACACAACCCTAGCGGAGAGATTGCCAGTTACATTGGGGCCAAGCTCATGATATTTTCCCGTAACACAAGAAAAATAGGCCCGCTAATAACAGGGCATTGAAATTAGAAAGGAATATCGTACGTCCAACCACTTCCGTTACACGTGTTGGCTTCGTACCCAGCCGGGTCCACTGTATCCCACATGTTGTCATAGTCATCGTTGGCACAGTAGTCCAGCAATCGGACTGCCTCGCAATCGTTAATAGAGTTACCATAGATAACATTGCCAGACATATTTTCCGTTATACAGCCACCACCTTGTGGCAGACCCCAGCGAGTCAGCCCTACGCCATAGTTTCCTGTCAAACTGTTGTCATGCACTCTATTGTAGTTTCCCCCCATAAAAAATATATCGCCTATATCACTGTTACTATCTATAACGGTATTGTCATACATCGCCCATGAGCTAGCGTGAAAATCTAAATATATTGCTGGCGTTATTGGGGTATAGCCTGGCGGTGTTCCGGCTGGAGGAGTAGAAACCGGTAGAGTGCCACCATTAACAAATGTATTATTCACAATATTTCTTCCCAACTGAGCTGACGGGTTAGTTTCAGAATGGATAGTGTTATTTACGACGCGCATCCCAGAAATGTAAAGCCCCCCGCAATCATTGAGCTGACCGCAATAGTTCGTAATGGTATTGTTGCCAATGTATGCGGTTTCTAAACGGTCACTAGCATCGACATACCAACTGGGAAGAATAATAGCTGCATAAGGGATATTGGAAATATTCGTTGTAGCAACACTAATTTGTGGGGTATTCGAGATGCGCAAGCCGTTCATTGCATTAGACCAACTATTAGGAGGTTGAATCCAGAAAGAGGCTACGTTGCGAATATTGGAACAACCGTCTGCGCATGCAGGAGTAGGACTACCATCAATAGTTCCGTTCCAGAAGTGAATATCTCCCACGTTGTCGACGCTGATGCCGTCTCCCGCCATTGCTTTAACCTCGAGCGAGGCGCTATCGAGCTTCATCAACCCTGTCATGTTTATGAGCCGGATACCACTGCCAAGAACTCTACTGGCAAGCATCTCAACATCGCGGCCCCAACCGTGAACCCGGACAGCACCACGCGCAGCATTGTAAAAATCAATATTTGCAATTCGAAGATCGACAATATTAGGAGAATGAGAGCTACCGCCAAGATCCGCATTAAGACTATATTCGTCATCTGGGGCAGTTGGAGAATCAAAAGTTAGCTCCCCATCTATTAACGTCGGGGCTACACCAGAACCATTGGTCTCTTTGGGATTTGCCGGTGGCCAGAAATAGAGATACTGGTTGAAGCTGTCATAGTACCACTCGCCAGGGCTATCTAAAAATGCTAAAGAATTGTAAACATAGAAACCCCAATCCTTGCCATTGCCCAAACGCTCTGCAAATCGAGGAATCGTGGTGTCTGTCTTGAACTGCGTATTGTTGCAAACATTGGCGACCCGTTGTTTAAGCACATCCCACTGACTGCGTAAAACAACGTAGACGTCAGGGTCTGTATAAATATCATTTTCATCCACAGCGTAGGTATTGAGTCTATACACGGGACTTTCTGAACCATGACCACTATAACACCCGCCTGGCGCCATATCTGTACAACGAGAAGAAAATGAACAGGTTCCATTCCAAAGCGTTTTAGTCGTGTGATATCCAGGGGCATTGCCATGCTCATGGCGTGCGCGCATCATTCGGTCCCCCGCATAATAGAATTCATTTACTTTTCGCCCTTGAGCGATACCAGAAACGTCGATCTGATAAATTGGCTTATTTTGAATTTCGTAAATCACCTTGTCCGTGCGAGGATATTTTGGATAGGTTGACCAAGCCCAAGCAGTACCAGCGGCTGACAAGTTGACTGATTCATAGATTTTAGCCCGCGACAATGCTTGCTCTGGATCGTAGACATTGATCTCAATTTTTCCTTCAGTGGAGTTTGGACATGCCTGGACACGCAAACGATATAACTTATTGTTTGCGTATTCGATCTGATAACGTTGTCCAGCCTGAAAACGAATCTCATCCCCGGCGTTTAAACATTCTGATGTGGGCGGGAAAGACTGCATAAATTCCTTGATTGAACCACAACATGTGCCAGAAGAAAAATTTGAACACTGGTACTCTCCAGCAGGACAATTGCTCTCAGCAGGAGTGATGTAGTGCACTGTTGCCAACGCTGACACACTTCCACAGGCCAACAATATCATTACTAGAAAATGCTTTACCATGAAAGATTCCTCTTAAAATAGAACCTGTGTCTCTTAACTAAATCGTGTAATGGCCATCATCATTTAATAACATGGCCTTGTGAAACCTGCTATTTGCTTTTCAACAGAAAAAAAGTCTGTCACTCTTCTAATTAATGTATTTTTAAATATGTATCTAGGTTGATACAGGAACCCTGTTATCAGGTATCAGGCAGTACTATACCACGCCACATACGTTTAAACTCTATAACTTTTGATATAAATTGTAGACGGCAAGCCATTTTTTGATGAATAAACGACTGCTATTAGCTGCGCAAGTCCAATACAATATGGCAAAACTTCAAAACCAGCAGGTATCGATTGTTAGCACTGAGCCGTACCTATGGGTTAGTATGAGACGCCATCAGCTTATATCTACTAAGTCAGCTTCGCGAAATACATTTCCATTGCACGAGTAAATTATTGATGGGAATAGGCAGTGGACCTATGTCGAGACTAGTAGAATAGTCACCGTCCTAGAGGCATTCTCTCAGCTCTCCGACAACAAGATTTAACTAAATCCTTTCAAGAGCTAAATTTTTTTGAGAATAAATTGAGTGTTATAGATTAACATCAATTTGCAGAGGTTCTTGCTAATAAACTCGTTAACGGCTCGGGAAACACCGTCTTCCCACCACCCATCAATGCCATAGTCATCACTAGAAATATAGCCCCCTGGTTTTACTTTTTTATAACAGGTCTCTATATCTTGTTTAACAAACTCGTACCGATGATTGCCATCGATATAAACCCAGTCAAAATAGTTGTCGTCGATAGCAGCTAAAGCGTTAGCTGAGCTATTTCTGTTAACAGTAATTTGCCCTGAAGCAATAGAAGAGCTAAATCAATTTGCTACAAATTGGTAAATATTATCTAAGTTCTTTTGATCTTTTCCAGTATTCCCCCGTATAGGGAATTCTTATATTCGGCTTCTTCATGAAATTGCCACGGGTCGATCAGGTACAACTTTGTTGGGTTAACTATATCGATAATTCGACTTGAGAAATCACCTTTATAAACCCCAATTTCGGCGCAAACGGATTGTTTGGGCATAGAATGTAAGAGTTCTATTCTTGTTTGTTCGGTTGTGCTCATATTAAATCCTGAACTGAACAAGCAGCCCGCCGTTCTTATGACTATGAGGAGAATAAAAATAGTATTTGCGTTTTCAGCATAAGAAACCCGGCTGGGTTGCATAAACAGATTGATGAAATTTCGCCCTTTAAAAGAATAGTACGCTGGACACAACCGTCCGAACTCTGTCAAGAACACCTAAATGAACGACTATGTATTCCAGAATGCATATATTGACTTGCAACAGAGCAATTCAAACAGGTGGCTCCCACCGCAATAAAAGCATTTTCAGATATTGGGTCACAAATGCAAGATCTATAACCCACGACACAACTAAGAACCTCACCTCAAATAAAGCTGTTTGATAATCATGCTGCAGCGGAGCTGAAAATATCTTGTGTATTTCATTTGATCAATCATAACCCAGCCCCTGCCGCATTTCAGCCTTAACACAGCTATATTTCGCAAACCCGGCTAAAATATGCGTTTATTAATATGTCTGGATTTACTAGAATATACCGCCTTACAGGCTTCATATTCTCGAAAATTACAGAAAAATGTCAGCGATGTAACCCTGTATACAAACAACAGTAGATGCAACATTTTTGGTAGGGTACAAACCAAGAAAGAATGAGTTGTTCTGTAATTCTCGCCCATGCGGGCAGGTTCACACCGCGTAAAGAGTTTGATACCGCGCTCTTAGTATTCCGACTGTGGGTATTGACGGATGCACAGGCGCATGCAAGAAAGACCGTTTGTTTAAACTAACAATTACATCGAATAGAAAATTCAGCAAAATACCATTGAAGCAAATCACTGATACGCTTCATTCATTTAACAGACGCCAACTACTAAGGAGTTAAAAGTGAGAATTTTTATTTTATTGGGAGCAGTATTTGTCTTGTTCTTAAATCAAGCGCAGGCAATGCCAATAACCTTTATTGAAGCCAGTCGACCAGATGCGGGACCTAG
>JANQMK010000163.1 GCA_028280085.1 Pseudomonadales bacterium | reverse complement strand
TCCCTGCCTATCGCCTGAGCTTTGGGGGGGGGTAATGCTAGTTGGGTAATGCTTAGAATAATAATTAAACAAATCCAATATCTATCTACTATTATCGGTAATTTCTGTACTTTAAATATACTAAATGTTTGGCAAGTAAGCTGTAGAGTGGGGCTTTTACGCCTGACTTGCTGACTTAGCCTGAGGTTTTTCATTATCGCACTATACTTAAATTTAGGGGGAGTTGGATGATTATTGATATTTTAGTATGTATGTATGCAGTTATTTCGTGCCAGCAAGTTTGCGCTTCATTTAGTGGTTTTAGGTCTGCTAATTAAGTTAATGAGCGTTGAAGCAGTTGCCAATATTGATGGGTGTGAGCCATCTACTGACAACGCTGAATCGATCCATAAAACGTCTCCTATTAACATCCCACAAATAAAAACAATAAAGCGAATTGATATTGTCCGCCAATCAATTTTTGATACGAGTAACCCTGACGAAAACAATTATTTCTTTCGTATGGCGAATCGATTGCACTACACAACTAAAGAGAGCGT
Source organism: Pseudomonadales bacterium (assembly GCA_028280085.1). Lineage (GTDB taxonomy): Bacteria > Pseudomonadota > Gammaproteobacteria > Pseudomonadales > JANQMK01 > JANQMK01. The sequence goes on along the minus strand of JANQMK010000163.1, from coordinate 4,274 downwards.
TATCAGACAACAATTACTGATTCAAGAAGGGGACATTTACGATATCAAAAAGATTAAGGAAAGTGAGCGTATTTTGCGTAGTAATCGTTATTTGGATGATGTAAAAATTGTTGAGTCAGTCGGATGCGATCATCATGTCATATTGCAAGTTGTTACGCGAGATCTATGGACATTATCGCCAGAGTTATCCTTTAGTCGCAGTGGTGGTGATAATAATACGACGGTTGGGTTTCAAGATACCAATTTTTTAGGAACAGGCAAAGATGTTTGGATAGTCAGTAAAAAAAATGAAGAGAGAACAAGTAAAACAGTAGCTTATCAGGATAAACAGTTGTTGGGTACGCGTATGAAGCTACTGACTAAATATGCTAATAATTCTGACGGTAAACAGCAACAATATGAGCTTGTTCAACCATTTTATGCGTTTGATTCGCGTCGGGCCTATGGTCTTACACATTCACATTTTATACGTAATGATGGCATTTACTTGACATACAAAGAAGATTACGAAGTTAATCATGATGAAGAGACTAATGATATTTTTTATGGTTGGTCCGATGGTATTATCAATAATAATGTCTATCGTTGGTTAGTGGGGTTTTCTTGGCGGCGACATGATTATGCGCTAGTTGATACAGCATTGGCAGTTACGCCGCCCGAAGACCAAGAAGTCAATTTCCCTTGGCTTGAATTGAGTAAAACTGAAGACAGTTTTACTCAATTAACCAATCTTTACTCTCTACATAGAACGGAAGACTTTTTTGTTGGCCGTGCTTGGCGAGTGAGGTTGGGATGGGCTGATGAAACATTTGGCTCGGATCAAGATCGACTGATTATGGACAGCGATTTTACAGAAACATTATTAAACACTGAAAATAATCTAATGCAGGTAAGCTTTCGCTTTGGTACCTATTGGAATAAGGATACATCATCAGCGGAAGATTTAGACGCGAGCGCGAGGTTTAAATATTTTAATCGAAGTTCTAGCAATACACAGAATATTTTTGGTTTGGATATAGACATTATTAAAAATGCATCTGGTCAACGGCAGTTGTTGCTTGAGGGCGATAGTGATACCGATCTGAACTTGAGAGGCTATCCGTCCCATTTTCAGTTTGGGGATAGACGTATGGTGTTTTCTTATGAGCGGCGGTTTTACACACATTATCATGTGTTGAATTTGTTTTATTTGGCTGGCGCAGTATTTTTGGATATTGGGCGAGCTTGGCACAGTGAAAATGTCTCGGATACAGACACTATAGTTAACGATATGTCGGATGGCACATCGGTTGATAACGCTATGTCAGAAGATCGTACTTCTAACAGCGTATTGGCTGATATTGGTTTTGGTTTTCGTTTATCTCCCAGTCGCTCACACAAAAGTAAGATGTTGCATTTGGATTTTGCGGTACCTTTGCGAGAAAGAGACCTAGTTGATAGCTTTCAGTTTTCCGTTGAATTTAAAGAAGTATTTTGATCATGATAAAATTGTATTGGATCAATAAATTAAAAATTAAAGCACCTCTGAGGTATCTCTTCATTATTCAGAGGTGCCTTAACTCCACTGGTTTTGCTAACTGAGGTCGTTTTCATATTGGCAGATACAATTGCCAGTTTTTTTCGCCTGCGTCATTGCGGCATGAGCATATTGTCGCAGTAGATTTGCATCTAGTCCATGATCTGGTGCCAGGGCCAAGCCGATGCTGGCAGTAACCTTAGTATTATTGCCTAGCTCCTCAATAGGGGGGGTTAACTTTTGTTGAATACCTGAAGCAACACGCCGAGCGTCCTGTACGGCGGAAAAGTCTTCCAGTATAACGGCGAATTCATCGCTATTCGTTCTCGCCACTGTGTCGGTTGAGCGCACGCATGAAGAGAGGCGATCACCGACTTTTTTCAACACGATATCACCAGCATCCTCTCCCATTTGCTGGTTAATTTGCTTGAAGCCATCGATATTTATAATGATTAAGGCTACGCGTTGCTGATTTCTGCGTGAACGGGCTAGGGCACGTTCTAATCGAAGCAAATACATACTTCTATTAGCAAGGTTTGTAAGAATATCGTGTGAACTGAAATATTGTTGCTGCTGATGCTCTATATCTCGTTCGCGTATTAGCTGGAATTTACCAATAGCGTTAACATACATAGCACTAATAATTGCAACGAACACGATAGTCCAAAGGACAAGCACCATCATGTTTTGCTGACTAAGGTCGACCAGCATGGGAAAACCATGTTGAGCGTATGCTGCCATAACTAAAAGTAGTTGCGACCCAGCCGTTATTAAAGACCAGTTAATAGCTGATGCTACACCTAATAGGATAAACGCTAGCAATGGGATCAGGAACAGTACAATGCTTGCTGAGTTTCTGAGGGGACCACCAGTGAAATAAACAAAGGCGATTAATGCAATGAGGGTAATGGTAATAACGGAATGGGCGCAAAGTGTCACATGGTTTAGATGCTTTATATATGACAGGGTAAGTGCGAACAATATGATTTTAAACAATAGTATCCACTGCAAGATATTAAAGCCGGGTGTGGACGAAGCTAAGTGAACCGTTATCAACAGCATCAAGCCGGTGGCTATACTAAATAGCAATGCACCGCAAAGAAGCCTTGCTTGGGCAAATTCTTTATCATCGATTTGGGTGTTTTTCATGCACCAATCGATTAAGGGGCTGATTGGTGATTTATCAATGGGTTTATTCAACGCGGCCTTCTCTTGTGTTAGCTGGAACTGGTAAGATGTAGAAATTAATATCACTAGGTCTGTCAGGTCGTTATTAAGTATGGTTTAAAATGGCAAAATTTTCCGCATAAGAAGCGATATGACGCCCGTTCTCAGGGGGCTCCTCAGAGTGTTAGGTAACCTATAGAATGACGACGTCTAGCAGACGGATTTATTAAGCAGTTGATTACTTCGATAGGTAATTAAATATCATAATTCTATACCGACTTATACTATCCTGCTCTAGGGAGCGGCATATACTTTATTATTCAGAAAGTAACAGCTCGGAGATAATCTCAGATATTTGATAAAGGTTAATAGTTTGATAAAGGTTAATAGACAGTACTAAAAGGTTAGAAGATTAAAAACTGGGGCAAAGACAAGTTAGAATAAAGGATGAGAACAAGATAAACTAGCGTAAGATAGGCTAGAATAAGAAAGACTTAAAGAAAAGACAGACATAAACAGATTGGCATATAGTGTAGGACAGCGTAAGAGAACTCAGTATGGAGCAACCTTTAAAGGGTAAAACGATTGCTATACCGGAAAGTCGTCAATTAGACATATTAGCGAATATGGTTGAAAAGAGAGGCGGGCGTGTTTTACGTTGTCCTCTTGTTTCAATTTTCGATTCGCCTGACCCTGAACCTATTAATCGCTGGCTGACTGAATTTATTAACGAACCTTTTGATTTATTTATCATATTTACTGGAGAAGGGCTGAGGCGGTTACTCGGTTTCTCGGCTAAGGTTGATAGCAAGCAACCATTTATCGAGGCACTAACCAGGGTACACAAACTGACTCGTGGGCCCAAGCCGGGCAATGCATTAAGAGAAATAGGTTTAAAAACAGATCAGTTGGCACTGGCACCAACAACTGACGGAGTTATTAAATCTCTAGATACCATGGATTTGACTGATAAGCGTATTGCCGTGCAACTTTACGGCGATAACCCCAATGAGGCGCTAATGGCGTATCTGAAATCCCGTGCACCATGTGACATTGCGACCGTTGCACCTTACATTTATGCGTCAAATGCGGATATTGCAAAGGTAAAAGATCTTATTAGCAAGATTTTACATCAAGAGATCGACGTTATTACATTTACTAGTCAACCTCAAATTAAACGTTTATTGTCTGTTGCAAAAGAAGAAAGGTTAGAGCAAGCATTAATAAGTGGGTTGAATAAAATTTCCGTTGCTGCGGTTGGTCCTGTGGTGGGTTCAGCCTTACAGAGCCTATCAATTAACGTTGAAATAACCCCAGATAGTTCTTTTTTTATGAAGCCAATGGTTAGAAAAATGGTTGAAGTTATTGGCAATTAATTTTGCTAATTACATTTATCTTGGTCATAGGCATGTGTCCGCTAAATAGCACCTTCAAATTGGCACTGGCGCCAGGCTTCATAGACGATTGCTGTTGTTGCATTTGATAGGTTGAGGCTACGGCTATTATTTTGCATAGGAATTCGCAAGATATGGTCCGCTGGCATGCTGCTAAGAATGTGTTGAGGTAGTCCTCTGGTTTCTGGCCCCATCAC
>JANQMK010000151.1 GCA_028280085.1 Pseudomonadales bacterium | reverse complement strand
TTCCTCTTAATAAAGTCGCAAAAACCGCTAAAGATTTAACAGGTCGCGGCACCCCAACGGTGGCGCCCGATGAACAGGAAGCGCAAGCTGCATCGGAGTTTCTAAAAATCACGGGGCTCGACGCGCTCTCAAACGACCGCGACAGAGCAGTCAAGATTGCCCATAGCGCCGTCCTGGAATTTGGCTCACAGCGGGAAGTTTACACATCGCGCTTTACCCGATGGCAGTCCGAAGAATCAATACGTACCTGGAGTGAGAGAAAAAAGCTGCCCGATTGCCCGCCGGACATTCAGCCGATTGAAGAGATAGCGAATGAAGGCAGCGGTCGGACACTGAGTTCCGGTGAGTATGATGGCGGAGGGTTTGGTACTGTGGTTCTTCGCTCCAATGGTCGAGCAGCGCTTGGTACCTACTCAGGTACCTGGAATAAATCTCAACTAGGTCAGATCGAATTATGGCGAGGTATCGACGGTACCGTTCGGGGTACCTGGGGTGAACTCGCAGGACATGGCGGTGTATTTGAAGAAGTCACCGTGAAAGAAGGTTTAATCACAGGACGTTGGCGAGCAGCCGATGGTGCAGGCGGCACTTTCAAGTTTGCGTTGCGCTAAGTAGTGTCCCAGTTATATTAAGTAGCGCCCCAGGTAATAGATGCCAATCTACTTTTGCATCAGTCAAAGGAGAGAGTCAATGATACCCAAAACCAACTCATTTCTTTTTTATTCCGTGCTTAGCCTTTTTGCAGTCATGGGCTTATTGCCAGCGCAGGCTCAGAACAACGACGACCCGTGCAGTTTGTTAAGTTTCGATGAAGTTGCCGGATGGACCGGTATCAATGTAAAAAATACGCTGCCACAAGGCAATCTTGTTATTTTGGCATCGTGCACATTCGGTGGCGTCGAGCGTCCGCCGGTACTTACCTATGCACTAACACGTGGTGCCGCAGCTCCTGATGCTTATGCCTCAAATCAAATTTGGCCAGACGCTACCGCTGTAACAGATATCGGTAAGAAAGCTACATGGATTCCTTCGCGACGCATGTTGGCCGTTCTTTTTCGGAATGATCTCTATGTGCTTGTTCGGCTCGATGATCGGAGTGCCGGCGACCCGTCAAAGCACCTGGCTCTATCACAACAAATCGCTTCGGTATTGGAGGGGCGCCTCAAAAACTAGAGTCGTGTCATGTTCACACTCATTCTTATAAGCTATAGTCGGATAATGTCCGCGTAAGCATGATTATTTTGGACGCAAATGGTTAGCCATCTTCGTTTAACTTCAAATAGTCAATTAGTGGAGCAATGTTACCCCCATCTGCTTCCCGCAAAGCGGTTATATAGCTACGGCGCTCTTTGTCATCAGCAATCAAAGAACCTTTACCCCATATAACCGGCTTTTCATTCATCGATATTCGCAAAACGCCGTTTGTTGCAATTCGCGCATGTCTGCCATTCCCATTAGCAAAAGGATGAATTTTTACTAGCTGGTGATGAAATTGGGCCGCAAACTCTAAATGATCAAAAGTACCGTTCTCTATCCAGTATTATGAATTATCAAGCAATTGCCGCACTTGCACCGAAATATGAACAGGGTCTATACCAATATTTTTCTCCGTCTGACGGTATTGGCCAGCCCAAGACCATACTGTGCCGAACAGCCTTTCATGTAGCTTTTTTAAATGCGTATCCGTAAGTAAATCAATGCTTTTCTTTCTGGCAAGCCTCAGTATTCCCCTATTAACACTTACAGCTTCAAGTTCATCCAACTGTACCCTTGTGGAAACATTTTTCACTTTGAGTCCTTCAGCTTCGTCAGGATCAATGGGCGTCGCACACATCATTTAGTCCTCAGTCCATAAATCACGAGGTAGCTTAGTAACAAATTCATTAGCTAACCTTTCCACCTCTCTTTTAAATTTTTGCTCACTCAATCCCTGTGCCTCGAGGTTCATGTGAATTTGGGCTTCTTTCACTAAACTAAGCGATTTTTTTCTAGCTTGATCATAGACAATTTCATCAACAGGTTTCCTAGGACGAAACACATAAATAAGTTCACAATCCATAGCATTTGCTGCTTTTTTCAATTGTTGCAGCGTCACTCGCCCCTCAACTTCCATCTGTTCTATCTGAGATATCCTTCCCTTTTTGACTCCCATACGCGCACCCAGCTGAGGGCCTGTCATTCCAAGAGCGCTGCGCACTGTATAAATCCAGCCCTTAATCGGCTGGACGAGGCTTATATTTAGAGCTTGGTCCGAGATCTCACGAGCCTGCTCTAGAGCAATCATTTTCATATCGGTCATGACACTGCCCTCAAATAGTCTATATTTATATGAACTATAGTAGTATATCTGTCTATATTTATATAGACTATTTTATGTAAAAAGTTCATATATATAGTGACTTTTTTTATATAAAGTCTATAAAAATATAGACTTTACTGATGACATAATGACTGTAAACGGCCAACGCCTAGTCGTAACCCCATAATAAATTGTACAATTTATAAAAATAACCATAATTGATTCGAGTTGTGGGTCATAAGGACAGGCAAGTGCTTTGGGTCATCGTATGGAAGTATTACCACCCATTACTCTGCGCCTGAAACAGAAAATTTGATTGATGCCGCATCAAGTGTGCGAGGAAAAAAAGAGTTGGCCTTCACACGTTGTGAATAATAAGGCGATTGACACAAAATTACCCCATGAATGAAATAACATTTGAAAGTATCGGAAGTAAAATGCCTATACATACAAATAGGTGCTACAGCTTACAAAAACTATATACTCAGTACGAAGCAGAATTAATTAATTTACTTCTCTGTGAATAGCGCCAGTACATCGCTGGAACGACTAACATATTGAGCACAGTTGAACTCAATAACCCCCAAAGAATAACAACGGCCATCGGTGCTTGGATTTCACTGCCTGGTTCGCCTGCAGCGAGTGCTAAAGGTACCAGTGCCAGCGCTGTCGCCAACGCTGTCATCAGTATTGGGATGAGTCGCTCATGTGCTCCTTTCTCGATAGCATCTCGTAGGGTAAGTCCTTCATCAATCAACCGCCGGATGTGATCTACCAGGATCACACCATTACGGGTTGCAATCCCAAACAAGGTTATAAAACCAATCACAGCGGCGATGGTGAGCGTGCCATCCATCATCCACACCCCGGCGATACCACCAATCACCGCTAGCGGCAAATTCAGCATTATCAATCCCGCATCCCACGCTGAGTTGAACGCGGTGACCAGTAAGAAGAAAATACCCACTATCACCAAAGCACCCAAGATTACCAAGCGTGTTGCCGCTGATTGTGCGCTCTCGAATTGCCCACCGTATTCGATAAAATAACCCGGCGGCAGTTTGATGTTGCTGTCAATTGCTGTACGCACATCGTCGACTACACTGACTAAATCACGATCGGCGACGTTGGCCATCACAACCAGCTTGCGTTGCACATCTTCCCGACTGATCATGTTAGGGCCACGGCGTTTTTCTATACTTGCCAATGCTGATATAGATACAACGCTTTTGTTGGGTAGTGTAACTAAGGTATGTTTGAGTGTTTCAACAGAATCTTTTGCACTTTCTGGCAAGCGGACAATAAGGCCAAAGCTGGCTTGACCCTCGGTGATACGGCCAACAGTCGTGCCCGTGAACGCAGTTTCCAAAATATCTGCCGCTTGCACAACACTTATGCCATAGATCGCTAAAGCACTACGGTCAAACTTCACCTCCACGAAGGGAATTTCACTCTGCTGTTCCATCGCGACGTCGACTGCACCAGGGATTTCAGCGACAAGACTTTCTATCTGCTGGCCAAGTTTACGCAACTCCGGTAATTCATCCCCAAAAATTTTAATAGCGATATTAGCACGTGTTCCCGAAAGCATATGATCGATTCGATGGGATATCGGTTGGCCAATGATAACATTGGTGCCCGGCAGGCTGGCAAAATGTTGGCGTAGCGCAGAGAGTAGTTCATCTTTGCTACGTTGAGCCATTTTTAAAGTAACCTCAATTTCTGACGCAAAGACCTGCTGCGCATGGGGGTCAAGTTCCGCTCGCCCGGTGCGTCTCGCAGTGGCGATGACTTCGGGCTGCTCCAACAAAATATTTTCAACACGGCGGCCTATAGCATCAGAGGTTGCCAACGCCGTACCTGGTAGGGTGACAGCACTGACAGTTAAACTGCCTTCGTTAAAAGCTGGTAAAAAGCCGCGTCCTGCTGAAAACAACCCAACGAGGGCAATGAGCAGAGCGGCACCAGCAATGCCTATCACCCAGCCACTGTGATTGAGCGCCATCTCTAAGCAGGGACGATAAAGCCCTTTCAACCAGGCAATTAATTTTGAATCATGAACTTGAGTAACCGCTTTACTGTTCGGCAACAAATAAAAACAAAGCACGGGTGTGACCGTTAATGCAACCAATAGCGACGCGGCCAATGAAACAATGTAAGCCATGCCTAGTGGTTCTAATAAGCGACCTTCGACGCCAGTAAGGAAAAACAATGGCAAAAAAACCAATATGATAATTAAGGTCGCAAATACAATTGAACCTTGTATCTCTTTAGTCGCACCTAGCACCAGATCGGTATAGCTCAATCGTTTTTCAGGCGACACACCTTGATTTTCCCGAAACCTGCGCACGATGTTTTCGACAACAATGATCGCATCATCAACCAATGCACCCATCGCAATCGCAATACCTCCCAGAGTCATGGTGTTTAGACTCCCGCCATACCAACGAATGATAAGAATGGCGGTCAATACCGAAAGCGGTATCGCCATCAATGCAATACCAGTAGCACGGGCACTTAACAGAAAAACATACATGATCGCAATAACTAAGATAGCGCCATCACGCAATGCAGCCGTCACATTATCAATGGCACTTCGGATGAAATTGGACTGCCGAAAAACATTGGTCTCAATACGCATACCCTCTGGCAAAGTACGCTCAAGGTCTTCGATAACTCGATCGAGTTGTTGTGTTACCGCTAATGTATTGACATTCGGCTGTTTCTGAATGCCTAACACCACCGCTGATTGTCCATTGTAAGCGGCGGTACCGCGGCGAGGGACAGGACCAATGATAACGTCCGCGATATCGCGTACTAACACAGGCGTTTCCCCTAGTTCAGTGACAACGGCTTGTTCGATATCACTGATATCATTGATACGACCCAACCCTTGAATGAGAAACTCTTGTAAGTTTTCAACAATAAATCCAGCAGAGGCATTCGCATTGGCGGCCTCTACCGCACTTGCTAACTGGGAAAGCGAAATACTGTAAGCGGACAAGCGTTCCGGCGAGGCGACCACTTGAAACTGTTTGGTTTCACCACCGTTGGGGATTACTTCAGCGATACCAGGCACAGCAAGTAAACGCCGTCGCACCACCCAATCCGCAGCTGTTTTCAGCGCCATCTCATCATGTTGCTCTGAAACCAAAGCGATAAACATTATTTCACCCATGATCGATGATATGGGCGCCATTACCGGCGCCGGTATATCACTTGGCAGACTGGCCAACGTGGTTTGCAATTTCTCAGAAACTATTTGCCGAGCCCGGTAAATATTCATGCCCCACTCGAACTCGATGTTCACCACCGCAATCCCGACGCCACTGTTGGAGCGAACACGACGCACCCCACTGGCACCATTCATTGCGGTCTCTATGGGAAAAGTCACAAGACGTTCAACATCTACCGGGGACATACCGTGGGCTTCAGCAACGACGGTGACTACCGGCGCGGTGAGATCAGGAAAAACATCAATCGGCGTTTCGCGCATGGCCCAACTGCCCCATAACAACAACAGTGCTGCAGCAGCCAAAATGAGTAGGCGATTACCTAAAGACCAACGTATAACGGATTCAATCATCGATGTTGTCCAACAGAGAATGGAGGTTTTGCGGCGGATGGCATGGTCAGTGCGGCAATGAATGCACTAATGGGCATGACCGTGTCCAATGCTGTCATCACCCGTTGATGCCAACTTTACGTAATAGGCCCCATCGGAAACGACCCATTCCTCAGTATCCAATCCCGATTTAACCGCAACCCAATCTCCATCGCGTATGCCTAATGTTACAGCGCGACGAGCAAAGGTTTCACCACCGGTTTGCACATAAACTACAGGACGACCACCGTCATCAATCACGGCGCTAGCCGGTATTGCCAACTGCGACTGGGGTTCACCAATGTAAACCTGGGTGGCGAAGCGAGCCCCTAAAAGGCTTGGGCCGATAGACGTCGGATACTCGATCGCAAGTGAAACGGTCCGGCTTTTTTTCTCTACCTGTTGGGCAACGTAGATGAGTTTAGCGTCGCGATGCGTATCTAGTACGACCGGCTTGTCTTCAAACAGCAACCAAGCTCCCGAGGCGCGACGAATGTGATGACCGAATTTTTCCGGCACCTGAATATTAAGCCATCTTTTCTCAGGGCTTGCCAACGTGAAAAGCTCGTTCCCCGAGCGTACGAACGCCCCCGGCCTGACAGCCACATTCACCAACTCTCCAGTTATCGGGGCTCGTAGTGCAATACCTACTGCCCCACTTTCTCCGGATTGCCGTTGAATGCGCGCTCGCGCCGTTTCCAATTCAACTCTGGCAACTTGTAGGGCTTGTTTAGCTTGCTGTAACCGCTTTTCAGGAATCGCGCCTTGTTTGAATAAACCTTGTAATCGTTCAACATCAGCTTTGTTTAATTCAAACCGCGATCGAGCACGCTCTTGGGCCACAACTAAGTTTCCAATGTCAGCACCTTCACCGAGCCTAGGAAGAATAAATCCCAAGGTTCGATCTTGTGTAATTTGTTCACCGGCGTTGACGATACGCTGCGCTGCAAAATAGCCATCTGTAGAGGCGCGTACAACAGCGTAGGCATCGCCGGGAGGGTCAACCGTGGCAAAGCCGGGTACCGATGAGCGCAGCCCTTGTCTTTGAACTTGTCGAATAGCAAAGGGGTTTTCCCATTGCTGCTCTTTCAAATAACTGATTTCACCGTCCGCTTCTTCTTGCGATAGGGTGATGGCTTCTTTATTGGGAAATACGGTAATCTGTCCTAGATCATGTATCGCATGTAAGTCACCATCACGCACGTCCAGAACAAGCTGGTAGTCACCAGTCGCCTTTGCCGTTACAGCGGGCAGAAAAATACCTTTGCGAGCAGGTGCTTTTACACGAAAACGTGCTACGGTTTTTCCTCGTTGTTTGAGATGAACATTCAGCACACCGCTGACCAACGGTTCGAAGTTGTCCATACGGGTAAAATGAGCGATAAAGGTAGAGGGTTCATTTACCACAAGCGGTGGGAATTCGGCAAATAACTCCGTCTGTTGAGTATAGTGCGTATAAACCAACGCAGGCTCGTCACTATGGTCATGCTCCTCATGATCGGGCTGATCATGGCCGTGCCCGCCGCCATGGTTATGACCTGTGCCGGCAACAAGCAGTTGGTTATACGGTAGAGTCAGAACAAAGCCCAACAGCAGGTGACAAAGCCAACGCTTAATGATGGTGGTCATGGTTACGGTCATTGTTATCATGTGAGTGATGATTTTGTGGTTCTTTAACATTATCATGGGTTGCCTGAGTATTCTCCTGTGCATCCGAATCAGCTTCATCACCATAAAAGGCTTCTGTCTGCAGAGCCTGATGATCGTGGTGATCGCCCAAATGCTCATGATCTGATTCCGCATCATGATGATCGTGGTGACCTACATCACCGCATGCAGACAGTATCACGGCGCTAAATAATGCGATAAGTAGGAGCTTACGGACCATTACTCACCTCCCAGGTGTTGTAGTTGTATATAAGCAAGCCGTGCGGCCAAACTAATATCAATGAAACGAAGTGTTGATTCAAGATCAGACTGATAGGCATCAAGAAGCTCCATAACACTGAACTCACCAGCTTGGTAACTCGCTTGTGCCAACTGACTTAAGGGTGATTGGATTAATATTTTTAGTTGTTCTGCGGTTTGCTGGTTAGCTTGATACATCTTCTGTGACGTTTCGAACTGCGTCTCTAATTCACGACGCAACAGTGAGATGTCGTATTGTAGCTGCGTAGCGCGACTCTTTGCAGCCTTGTCGTGCCCCTGACAACGATCAAATAACGGAATCTCAATACCCAAGGAGACCGTATTGCCATCGGCACTAAAGCTCGGTTCATCCAGCTCTTTTCGCCCAACAGCTACCGTTAACGCTGGCCAATGTCCGCGATTGGCAACTTCAGACTGTGTTTCGTAGTGCTGCTGCATCGCCAACAGCGATTGGAGCTGCGGATGTTCATCAACACCTAAAGCCGTAAATGATACAGCCGGTGGTAATAGCATCCCCGATAGCGGTTCAATGGGTAAGTCAATTGGATCAAAGAGTCGTTTCTGTGCAGCAATAGCATCGGTGTCAACACCAGCTTTGGCACTATTTATGAGTACTAGCGCTTTTTTAATACGCAGTGCGTCAAACTGCGACGCGTCACCCTGATGTGCTCGTTGCTCAACAATGGCGACGATGGACTGTAGCCGGCGCTGTTGCCCAGCAATGGCCGTTGATTTTTTTGACGCGGCTAATGCCTGATAGAAACGCTCACGTAGTCGGCGAACCCAATCTCGGCGAGCTATTTCAACATTGGCGCGTGCTGCGTTCAAGACATGGCTGGCGGCAACTTTTTCCAAACCCTTGACACCAGATAGATGGATGCGTTGCGTCAACCAAAAGCTGCTTTCATCGCTGCTGCCTTCTCGGAGATCTAGACTTTCTCGGCTATAGGTGATTTCCGGATTGTCCCAATGGCCCGCCGCCTGTAATTGCCCTTCCGCCTCACTGATTTGTGCTTCAAGACGGCCG
>JANQMK010000029.1 GCA_028280085.1 Pseudomonadales bacterium | reverse complement strand
GCAGCTCAGTGTGCCTGTCGAGCGGCTCTATAACTGGAATCATCAGCAGGGGGAATATACCCAAATAGTCGCTACCGCATTTTCCCCAGAAGGTGGCTATGCGTTGACAGCCAGCCCACAAACCATTGTTTTGTGGAATCTCACTGACGGTAAGCCTTTGACCTTCTGGACAACACCCGGCAATGTGCTAGACGTAGATTTGGGACCCAATGGTGATTATGCATTACTCGGTTTAAGCGATCATAGCGCAGTGATTTTTGACGTCAAGCGCGGCGGTATTACCAATACGCTATATCATACTAATCGCGTGCGTAACGTCAGTCTCAGTGCTGACGGGAGCAAAGCATTGACCGGCTCGGAAGATCTGTCCGCCATCATTTGGGATACCAAGACAGGCAAAAAACTTCAACGGATAAAGCACGACAATGACGTGCAGTTGGTGGCGCTATCAAGCGACGGACGGAGTGCTTTCTCCGTCAGCAAATATGATAAAGCCATCCTGTGGCATACCCAAGATGGCTCAATGATCGGAGAAATTCCGCTGCGCCGTCACGCTGTCGAAAAAGGCCAAACATTTACCGCTGCATCTTTCTCCGATGATGGCAGTATGCTGTTAACCGGCGGCACAGACCGAGCAGTAAAACTTTGGGATGTAAGTGACCAGTCAATGCTGGCTAAATGGGTTATACCTAAAAGAGATCTATGGAAACCAACCAGCGCTAGTATTGTTGCTGTCGCATTTAGTAATACTGAGCAGGTATATTATGCGGTATCTTCCAATGGCTTTGTCCATCAGCTGACACGTCCATCTTCTTAAAGACGACTCCCCACCCAGCATTAATAACTCAAATCCAGAAAAAATAACCCAAACTAAACAAACGGTATTTGAGCATAAGAGAACTACTAAAAAAACAGCCGTCTCTTAAAATAAAAAAGGGAAAGCTGCTTTTAATTTTCGTCTCATTTTACCTTAAGTAAAAGGTTATTGTGGTTTTTCTTGCTTAGCCGCCTGTTCAACTTCAACCGCAGCTTTTAACAATTCAACATCAAATAAAAGTGTTGCATTAGGGCCAATCTTTCCAGTACCACCAGGGCCATAGGCTAAGCTGGAAGGAATAAATAGCTGCCACTTTGAACCTTCAGGCATCAACTGCAATGCTTCCGTCCAACCAGGAATCACGCGATTAATAGGAAAAGTCGCCGGTGTACCGCGCTTATACGAACTATCAAATTCCTCACCGTTGATCAATGTACCTCGATAGTGAACTTCCACTGTCGCACCCTCGGCTGGCTTAGGGCCGGTACCTGCTTGTAATATCTTGTACTGTAAGCCGGAAGCTGTCGTGACAACCCCTTCTTTTTTACCATTCTCTGCTAAGAAAGCTTCTCCTTCAACTTTATTTTCTTTAGCTTGGTTCTGTCGTTTAGCCTGCCGTTCGGCATGCTTTTTCTTTTGGAACTCTTGCATGGTTTTCATCATTTCAGCTGGCTGCATTAAAGCAGGCTTGCCTGTCATGGCATCTTCAATAGCTTTGGTAAAAATAGCAAGATCGAGTTCTAAATCATCACGCTTCAGTTGCGCACCCAACTGCGAGCCTATGGCATAACTAATCTTCTGCTTCTCTGTATCCAGCGTGATAGCGGCATCTGATGTCGTCGTAGCGGGAGCCGCGGCACCTGTATGATTATCAGACACAACTTTATCGCATCCAGCTACTAACGCCAATCCCAATACGGCGCCTATTATCGTATTACCTCTCATTGTTGCCCTCGCTCTTTTAATTAACTCGTAAATTATTTGAACGCAGGATTCTACTCCGCTTTAGGTAGGCTTGAAAGCGATAGGGCGAAGTATGCAAACAATTTGGCACCTAAACCAACGCGAGAACAAAAATCAAACAAAAATGGCTTACCCAATGGCCCACACATCTATTGCATACTACAACTTTAGTTAGAAACAATGAGATGCTGCCCCAGAACTACTTCATCGCATCAATTTGGGCGTCTAGTGTCCCTTCACGACTGTCCATTAGGCCCTGCATATTATTGACATCTTCGACCAGTTTCGGAACATCCGCGACAGAAGCAGTGCCAACTTTCGGCATCGAAATCGCAAAGCTCTTCTTACGTGTTGGTTTTGCATCCTCTAATTTACCCGTAAACGCCGCTGAAGAGAGTATGTTTGCATCTGGGTTAACATAGACAGTTTGGCTCTGGCCTGACGGATTCGGCTTATCAGAATATTGCCAAACGCCATTTTGATCTTGCCACTTGTAGAAATTTTTACCTGGGCCATTAGCCTGATTTTGACTATCTTCCGCACCTATCAGCGATGAACCCAATTCAGTCACCGTACCAACTTGCCCCTTAATCGAGTCAATATTGGGCATCCAATCGTTGAATGTCATCATCGGCTTACCGTTAGGCCCAATAATAAACATTGGTGCTATCAATCCTATACCCATAACCACGAACAGCATCTTATAGAACAGGCGCTTCATCGTTAAAATCCTCTAACTTAATTACCATTAACTCGACATTCTAGTAAGCTGATTTTTATACCTATAGCTATTACCTTAGCTCAATTAGCATATTGTGCTCAGAGTAAACGGAATATACTCTAGGACACCTCCGCATTATTCAGAGGTGTCCTAGTACATGCCTATTTATTTCGTTTAGTTATTTTATGGTTTAATGCCGGCGCGAATGGTGAAAGCTCAGCAATATGCGCTTTTAATAAATTGATTGTTCACTTTCACGCTGTATTTTTCGATGTTAGTTGCTAGCAAAGGCTATGAATTTGTTAAACCGTATAATAAACTTTCGTCCTCCTATATTCAGATTTGTTTAATCAATTAGTTCGTTAAGGTATTCGTGCAATGGCTGCAAAAAAGAAAATCGCAAAAAAACAACCCATCCACCCCGTAGCTGAGCTAGAAAAGCAGATTGCTGCGCTTATCATCAAACGAGAAAAGGCTCGCGACAAACAAATAAGCAGCGCAGAAAAGGCCCTAGAAAAGGCAAAGAAGGCATTAGCCGCCGTGCAAACTAAAGAAAAAGCCGCCAAAGCTAAAATCAGCAAGATTAAGGCTAAGAAAAAAACACCCGCTGTTAACAAGCAATTATTAACCGCTGAAAAAGATCTCGCCACTATAAGTAAGAGCGTCAGTGCAGCCAAGCAAGACGTCACTACAGCGAAGGAAACTGTGGCCAACCAAAAAGCAGAGAAAAAAATCGCCAAGCAGATCGAAAAAATTACCAAAGATGCAAAAAAAGCACTTGTAGCTGATAAGAAAAAACCAGCAGTGAAAGCTAAGCGTAAGTCATCAACTAACAGCAAAACCAAAGCTAAAGCTAAGGTTAAAGCCAAAGCTAAAAAGGAAAAAACCAAAGAGGTCCCTGCTGCTGCACAGCCAAAAGAAACGATAAAGCCAGCCGAATCAGCACCCATTACAGAGGTGGTAGAAGTAGAACAGGAGATGACAACGACCGCTATCTCGGCCAATGATGCGGTTGCTCAAGCACCCGATCAAGTTGCTGACGCCGATGCTCAAAATACAGAAATAGACAGAAAAATCAATAATTTAGATAGCGATACAGTAACCATAGAACAAGACAGCGCTCAAGATACTATGCATCAAGGGCAACCTGATAGTGCTGTAGATAGTGCAATAGATAGCTCAATAGATGTTGCCGAAACAGCTGCTGTCGACATGGAGCAAGAAGCGATAACCACTACCGACGTCAACGATGAAGATATGTCTGATATTGATGAAGATGAGGGAGAGCAAGACTTGTTGGCAGCAGATGACGATGATGAGGATGGGTTTGATGAGGTTGAACCACTAGATTTTGATTCTTCTGATGATGCAGAAGATGAAGTGGGAGTCACTCGAAGCATTTTCGATTCAGTAGATCGATAAACCAGCTATCTAATACCCACCTCACTTCACTTGCACCACAATTTTGAAGTGAGGTGGCCTAAAAAAACCAGATTACAATTGATACTTACCAAACCCTACTCAGGTTCATTAGTAGCTAATGTTTAGTTACCCGCTACACTATGATTTCATTCACTCAGCTCTCTCTCCAACGCGGGACAAAGTTACTAGTTGATTCAGTCAGCCTTACATTATACGCCAAACAACGTGTAGGCATTATCGGTCAAAATGGTTGCGGCAAATCTAGCTTGTTTAAAATGATGCTAGGCAACATACCCTGCGATAGTGGGGAAATTAATCTACCCAAAAACCTTTCCATTGCCTGTATGGCACAAGAAGTTGCCAATACTAGTCGCTCTGCGCTTGACTTTGTGCTCGACGGTGACCGAGAACTCCGCACTATCGAATCGCGAATAAATGCTGCAACTCATAAAGGTGACAATAATGCATTGACACATCTCTACGACAAACTAGATGCTGTAGGAGGTTACACGGCTAAAAACCGCGCCGAGCAATTAATGCACGGCCTAGGGTTTAAACAGATCGATATTGAAAAGCCCGTTAATGAGTTCTCAGGCGGCTGGCGCGTAAGGTTGAATCTAGCCCAAGCTCTAATGACTCGTTCAGAGCTATTGCTCCTGGATGAACCCACCAACCACCTAGACTTAGATGCCACACTGTGGCTCGAGCAGTGGTTAAAGGGCTATCAAGGACTACTTCTGATCATTTCCCATGATAGAGATTTCCTCGATAATCTAGCAAATACCATTATAAGCTTCGAAGCCAAAAAACTACTGCTATACAAGGGCAATTATACCAGTTATGAAAAACAACGTGCTGAGCGTCTAGCTCAACAACAGACCAACTATGAAAAACAACAAGCCCGTATTAAAGAAATCGAGTCTTTTGTTAATCGTTTTCGCGCAAAAGCCACTAAAGCACGCCAAGCACAAAGCCGACTAAAAGCACTTGCCAAAATGGAACTAATTGCCCCAGCCCATATTGATTCGCCCTTTCATTTTAGTTTTAAAGAAACCGATAAAACCGCCTCCCCTCTACTCCACCTGTCAGCGGGAACACTCGGTTACAATACTGCAATTTTACACAATGTAGAACTCAGCATTTTGCCTGGCAGCAGGTTTGGCTTACTCGGCGCAAACGGCGCTGGCAAATCAACTCTGTTGAAAACTCTCACCAAACAATTACCACTTATATCTGGCAAGCTCACTACAAGCGAGCACTTACGGTACGGCTACTTCGCCCAACACCAGTTAGAGGTTCTCGACATGCATGCCAGCCCGGTCCAACATATAAAAGGACTCAAACCTAAAGCTACCGAAAAAGACATTAGAGCCTTTCTCGGTGGTTTTGACTTCCAAGGCGATATGGCTACTGAGCCGATCAATCATTTCTCTGGCGGAGAAAAAGCAAGATTAGTACTAGCCATAATAGCCTGGCAGGCACCTAACTTACTCGTGCTTGATGAACCAACTAACCATCTCGACCTTGAAATGCGCCACGCCTTAGAACTGGCTCTACAGCGTTTTGCCGGTGCGGTAATTGTGGTTTCTCACGACCGCCATTTATTGCGCCACACCGTCGACAGATTTTTACTGATTGACTCTGGACGCCTCACTGAATTTAAAGGCGACCTATCAGACTACCAAAAACATATTAGCGAAAATAACAAGCCGCCTGACAGTATTTCAACAGACGCCTCACCGACAAACCAAACTAGCAAAAAAGCCTTGCGCCAACATTCTGCGGAGTTACGCAAAAAATTACAGCCACTAAAAAATAAAATAAAACAGCTCGACAACGAACTTGATAGCCTCAATCAGCAGTTAGCAGCAATAGACAGCCAACTCAATGACAGTGAACTTTATCAGCAAACCAACAAAGATAAGTTATCTGAGCTATTGAAAGCTCAAGCAAAGCTAAAAAAAACAATAGAACAGACTGAACAATTGTGGTTAAACGCAACTGAAGAACTCGAAAACTTAGCGGCTAACTTAAACTAATAACATAGCAAATACTAGCAAAGCGTCACTCAGCCATAGCCAATACTTCGACGACCAGCTTGTTAATACCAGCAGCAGCTTCGCTAATTCTACCGGCAAGCATATAAGCTGGCGTAGTAACAAGCTTATGGGTTCTATCAATACAAAACTCGTCCACAGCGCACTCTTTGTGCTTTGCACCCGTGGCTTCAATGGCAGTGATTGTGTCCGCATCGTTTCCAATAGTACACTCCGCACCAGTGCCGCAAATTTTGGCCGATAGCGTTGGGGTAATACAAATCAAACCAATGGGCTTATTCGCATCATGCATTGCTTTCGCAAAAGTTAAGAAATCAGTTTGTACCGTTACATCAGCACCTGCTACAGCAAAATCACTCAGATTTTTTGCCGAACCAAAGCCGCCAGGCACAATTAGCGCATCAAAATCATCAACTCGAGCCTCTTTAATATCTTTAATATTGCCCCGTGCCAACCTGGCAGCTTCCACCAATACATTGCGTGTTTCCGTGGTTTCTTCCCCAGTTAAATGATTAATAACATGCATTTGATCTATATTCGGCGCAAAACACTGTACTTCAGCATTCAGCTCATCGAGTTTCATGAGAGTAATAACACTTTCATAAATTTCTGAACCGTCATAAACACCGCAACCTGATAATACTACTGCCACTTTTGACATACCCTGCCCCCTACTAAATCTAGTTAACCTACTGTTTTGCGAAAATTGTGTTGAGAAATCGGCAAGCGTTAAACAGTTTGCTATCTCGCTCAACTCACTCGCCTGAACATTAAGTCTGCTACCTTATGGCCTAATCGCTCACCCCGTCGTTCAAATTTAGTTACTGGCCTTGATTCTGGTCGTCGACAAAAATTACGCCCCTCAGCGCAATTTTCATAGCCTTGAGCATCAACCATAACACTCATCATGTGTTCTGCATAGGGCGCCCAATCAGTAGCCATGTGAAACACACCACCAAGCTTTAATTTTCGTCTAACTAGTTGGGTAAAATCCGCCTGGACAATGCGACGTTTATGATGCTTTTTCTTCGGCCATGGATCCGGAAAAAACAATAACACCGATGACAAACTAGCATCAGGTATACACTGCTGTAACACCTCAATCCCATCTTCCGCATAGACCTTAATATTACTCAGCCCATGTTGCTGACAGCATTGCATTAGTCTACCCACGCCAGGCGGGAAAACTTCTACACCGATATAATTTTTGTCAGGATTCTGCTGCGCCAGCTGAGCCAGTGAATCGCCCATGCCAAAACCAATTTCTAATACCACATCATTGTCATTATTAAAAAGTTGTAAATAATCAGCTTGGCCTTGTTTAACTTCCACGCCCATTAACGGCCAAAAGTCTTTTATTGCTTTCTTTTGCCCAGGCGTCATACGCCCAGCTCGTGAAACAAAACTGCGTACAGTGCGTTGGTTTTGGTAATGATCTCTACCTACCATCATGGCTACTCATAGTAGTATACTTATTACATCAAAGGTTACATCGACTGGTAGGCACTCACTGCCAACATCGCCCAACCCAATATAAAAGCAACCCCACCTAATGGCGTAATTGCACCAAGTATTTTTATATTGGTAATACTCAATATATACAGTGAGCCAGAAAAAAGAACGATACCAATAATGAAGCTTAGGCCACTCGCTTTTAACAGTTGTGCTGTTGGTAACTGGTACAGCATGATACCAACTAATAGCAAAGCAAGTGAATGTGTTATTTGGTAAAGTGCCGCCGTTTTATAGACATCCAGCGATGAGTCAGACAGTACCGATTTTAAGCCATGGGCACCAAATGCACCCAAGGCAACCGATAGCAGACCACTGATAGCTGCAAATACTACAAAGGCTTTAGCCATGATTTTGTTATTCACAAAAAAAGCCGCATTTTAAACGCGGCTTTCGAGATCTAAAAAAATAACCGTTATCTTGAGCTTTACGCTTCTAATGCTACCTTTACTTTCTTCATAGCATTTTTTTCAAGTTGTCTGATACGCTCTGCTGAAACACCATATTCGGCAGCCAACTCGTGTAGTGTAGCTTTTTCGTCACGCAACCAACGGCGCTGAATAATATCAATACTACGCGCGTCTAGTTGCTCCAACGCTACATGCAATTTATCAACGCTATCTTCCTCCCAATTAGCATCTTCTAACAACTTAGCCGGATTAACGCTCGTGTCTTCTAGAAAATGCGCCGGAGCATGATACGTTTGGTCTTCGTCGTCATCGGCTGGCGCATCAAATGCAATATCATAAGCACTCAAACGGCCTTCCATTTCGTGAACATGTTTTACATCAACGCCAAGGTCTGCAGCAACAGCTTTGGCTTCATCATTAGTCAACCACGCTAGGCGCTTTTTTGAGCCTCGCAAATTGAAAAATAATTTGCGTTGCGCTTTAGTAGTGGCAACCTTAACGATACGCCAGTTACGTAAAATAAATTCATGTATCTCAGCTTTAATCCAATGCACGGCAAATGATACCAGCCTAACTCCTTTCTCAGGGTTATAGCGCTTTACCGCCTTCATTAAACCTACATTACCTTCCTGAATAAGGTCAGCCTGCGATAAACCATAGCCAGAATACGATTTCGCGATATGAACGACAAAGCGTAGATGAGCCATAACGAGCTGTCGCGCTGCATCTAAATTATTGTCATAGTATAAACTTTCACCTAATTTGCGTTCTTCCTCGACAGAGAGAATAGGTATTCTATTGGTTGCCTGCATGTACGCCTGAAGATTGCTGCCCGGCGAGAATACCTCTGCAACTGGCTGTAAATCTGTGCTCATTAAGAATTCCTTATTTTTTTTGCCTATATTTCAACAGGTTAATATCAATGCCAATATTATGTTTGACGCCTGTAAAGACAATAAGTTTCTTACTAAAATTAATTTTTACCTGATAATATAGGGCCTAATAAAGGTTTTTCAAGGGCCTAAATTCAAACCAAAAGTCAGGCAGCTGATTTATACCAAAGCTTCACCTGGTCCTTAGCTAATCTGCCATTTTAACACAGATTTAGAGCGGCTCAATCTCGTCCAGATGATGAGCAACAGTAAGCCATGCACCCAGCCAACCAAGCAATCCACTACAAACCAACATTAGCGCACTGTTGATTAGACCAAAGCCCTGTAACTGGAAATTAGCCTGATAGAGCGCCGCTAACTCAACCATAGGGCCTGACAACGCAAAGAGCCCGAGTTCAGCCATTAACCAAGCTACTAGGCCACCACCTAGCCCGTACCAAACACCCAAGTACAAAAATGGCCGCCGCACAAAGCTGTGCGTCGCACCGACCAATTTACCGACAATAATCTCTCGACGGCGATTTTCAATACCCAAGCGAACGGTATTGCCAACCACTAAAATCGCCCCAACAGAAAACAGTAACGTAACTACCACAATAAACCGATTAGCTAACGCCATAAAGCTATTAAGCCGATGTACCCACCCAAGGTCATATTGCACCGAGTCTACTATTGCTAAGGTTTCAATCTGCCTTAACAGCACTTTTGAGCCATCGTTCGATAAGCCTATCTTATCCGGTACAACCACTAACACCGCCGGTAGAGGATTTTCATCGAGCTCATATAAAATATCGACAAACCCAGAATGGCGTTTAAATTCCTCCAAAGCCTGATCGGCAGGGATATAGTTAACAGATTCTACTCCTGGCAAAGCAAGCACTGTTTGCTTTGCCGTTAAAATCGCATTTTCACTAGCATCAAGTTGCAAATACACGGTCATTTTAGGCCTGCCATCCCAATTGCCGCCAAGCAACTGTATGTTATTAACAATAATCACTAATGCAATAGGTAAAAAAATTGCAATAGCAATAACTAAGATAGTAATTACGCTAGAAAAGGGTGCCGATAACAGGGTTCTTAAACTTCTTACCAGTTCATATCTATGCGCGCGGAGGTAGGCATTTATCTTATCACGCCACACCACATCCATATTACGCACTCCGCGACCGAAGCTTTTATGCCGTTCGGTGGGAAGCGGGGAGGGCGCAGCTTTCTCGTCGAGCGGGCTTGCCATTTTCATGCTACCACCTCCTCTTCTATTAATGAGCCATGCTCAAGCTGCAAAGTACGGTAGTTCAGTGCTTGCACCAAAGATCTGTCATGACTTGCAATCAGTACAGTGACACCAGCACGATTAAAACGCATAAATAGCTCCATAATTTCGTTGGACAACTCAGGATCAAGATTGCCCGTAGGCTCATCAGCGAGCAACAACGTTGGTTTATTAATAACTGCACGCGCAATTCCAACTCGCTGTTGCTCACCGCCAGATAGCGCTATAGGGTAATAATTCTCTTTTTTTAATAAGCCCACTTTATCCAATGCCGCACGTACGCGACGGCCAATATCTTTATCAGGATAACCAGAAATAATCAGGGGGAGGGCGATATTATCAAAGACAGTTCGGTCTGGTATTAGCTGGTGGTCTTGAAAAACCACACCAATACTACGACGAAAGTAGGGCATTGCACGGGAACCGATACTCTTCAAATTTTTGCCATCAACAAAAATTTGGCCGCGCGTCGGGCGCTCCATCAGCATAATAAGCTTCAATAACGTGCTTTTGCCTGCACCAGAATGACCCGTAATAAAGACAAACTCACCACGATTAACTTGAAAAGTAACGTGTCTCATCGCTTCATGACCATTTTCATAGCGTTTATAAACTTGATCAAAATGGACTGATGACATGACCTTACCCTAATACAAGTGCTTCTCTAAACTATTTACTATACGTCCATTCGGTTATCAACTCGCCGCATCTTTGCCCCCTTTTCCTTCGGTCTGCGTCGTAGCATTATCTTCTTCTAACGCAAACAGGGCTTGCACAAACTCTTCCGCATTAAATGGTCGCAAGTCTTCAACTTGTTCCCCAACGCCGATAAAACGTATGGGCAATTTAAATTGCTGGCAAACGGCGAAAATCATGCCGCCCTTTGCCGTACCATCTAATTTGGTCAATGTAATACCCGTAACCCCAACCGCCTGTTGAAATATTTCAGCTTGGCTCAAAGCATTTTGTCCAGTACCCGCATCAAGCACCAACATCACCTCATGCGGTGCACTCTCATCTATCTTTTTCATAACCCGGGTAACTTTTGCTAACTCTTCCATTAAATTGGCTTTGTTATGCAACCTGCCAGCCGTATCAGCGATTACAACATCAATACCCCTTGCTTTTGCCGCCTGCATAGCATCAAATATAACGGATGCGCTGTCCGCACCAGTATGCTGTGCAACAACAGGCACCGAATTACGTTCTCCCCAAACCTGTAGCTGTTCAACAGCAGCAGCTCTAAAGGTATCGCCCGCAGCCAACAATACTGTTTTATCATCATCCTGCAATCTTTTCGTCATCTTGGCAATAGTTGTTGTTTTACCGACGCCATTAACTCCAACAACTAAGATAACATAAGGCTTTTTCAACTCATCTATCATGAGGGGCTCATCACAGGGTTCTAAGATCTCTTGTAACGCTTCTTGTAGCGCACCATAGAGAGCTCCCGAATCTGCCAGTTGTTTGCGTTTGACACGATGAGTAAGATTTTCAATTATACTATTGGTTGCCGCAATACCCACATCAGCCACTAACAATTGAGTTTCAATCTCTTCCATAAGATCGTCATCAATCGCCTGTTGCCCTAGTAACAGCTTGGCAAAACTCTCGGCAAAATTGGCACTGGTACGGCTTAGACCTTTTTTAACTCGGGTAAATAGCCCAGGATTAAATTCGCGTTCTAAGCGAGCTTTTTCGCGAGCCGCTTCACGCTGACTACGGCGCTCAGATTTTTCATCATCACGCACACTTTGTCGCGCCTGAATCTCTGCTTCACGTTGCTGCGCCTTTTGCTCACGGCGCTGACGCCGAGCTTCTCTTTTTGCCTCCGCCTCAGCTTCCGCCACTGCTTTTTTCTCAGCCCGAGTCAAAGGCTGTTGGTCTGGCGGCGGCGCGTTAGATCCCAATTGCTGCGCCGCACCGTGCTCCACTGGATTATCTGCTAATTCTGTAGCTGATCTAGTGTCAGTTGCAGCGGAATCAGCGCCTTCATTAACAGGCAAGTCTTGCTGTTTTAGATCATGCGATGTTTCAGCAGATTTTTCTTTTTCAGCTTGTTCTGCTTCTTTCGCCTTCGTACGTTCTTCAAAAAACTTTTTAAAACCCAACATGGTCTTTATATAACCTAATTTTACTCAATTCAGTCTATTAAATCGCCTAACCAACCGTGATGAAAAGCATAACCTTCTCAAGATAGTTAGCAACCTCATTCTAGAAAATAGTGTATCCTACCACTTAATAGACATCGATCAGAGGGTTATTTCACCCAGACTTGCCAATTACCGTAACTGTTAATCTTGCCCTAATCATGACTAAACAACGCCATATCAATGCCACCCGCAACAATCGTAAACAGGCTCAAGCCAGCGTGTTACGTATTATTGGTGGTAAATGGCGCAGCCGCAAACTGCCTTTTTTAGCCTTACCCGAATTAAGGCCAACACCCGACAGGGTTAAAGAAACATTATTTAATTGGCTGAGAGAAGACACCTTGCAAGCTCGCTGCCTTGATCTTTTTTGCGGCAGCGGCGCATTGGGCCTTGAAGCCCTCTCGCGCGAAGCTAAAGAAGTTTCATTTATAGACAGCAACAAAGCAACAATAGATCAACTGCAACGAAACTGTGAATCCCTCGGCACTAATGCCGCCAATCTTTATCAGTGCTCAGTCCAAAACTGGTTGCGCGAGTCCAAACATCAAGTTGCGCCATTTCACATTATTTTTATTGATCCGCCCTACCGACAAGGCCTAGTAGAACCAGTCTGCCAAGCACTGGAGATTCATAGCTTTACCACTGAGGGCACAAAAGTATACATAGAAACGGAAGCGGATATTAACAAGCCAACACTACCCAGCAATTGGCAATGTATTAAGCAAAAAACCGCTGGGCAGGTCAGCTATAGTCTGTATCTTGTTAACAAAAAGCTGAACAAATAGGCTTTGAGATCGACAGATAAATTGTTTACCATCAGCCTGCTGTCTAATGAAAGGAGAAACAGCATGAAGAAAGTAGTCTATCCAGGTACCTTCGATCCGATTACTAATGGTCACCTAGATTTGGTAGAAAGAGCTTCTAAATTGTTTGATCAAGTCATTGTTGCTGTTGCCAGTAGTCGAAAAAGCACGCTGTTTTCGTTAACAGAGCGGGTCGACCTTTGCCAACGAATTTTAACGAATTTACCCAATGTCGAAGTCTGCGGTTTTTCGTGTCTATTGGTGGATCTTTTTAAACAACATGAAGCCTCTGCCGTTATTCGCGGACTACGTGCCGTATCCGATTTTGAATATGAATTTCAGCTAGCAAATATGAATCGTGCATTAATTCCAGAAATGGAAACCATCTTCCTTACCCCAGCAGAACATAATTCTTACATATCTTCCTCTCTAGTAAGAGAGATCGCCTCATTAGGCGGTAATGTAGCAAAATTTCTACCGCCAGAAGCCGAACAATTGATTACAGCAAAATTCAAACACTCATAAAATAGATAGTATTTTCTTAATATGACACAGCAGAATAACTTAAGTATCCGTCATATTACGCTACTGCTTTTTTGCTTGCTGCCAATAAGCTGTTACGCACAATTAGATATTGCCCCCGAAGTGGACTCAGGTTGGCACAAGACTTCCTCCGCAATCGGCAGCAAGGCAATGGTGGTGACAGCTAACAAACACGCATCACTAGCGGCTATTTCTATACTAAAACAAGGCGGTAGTGCTATTGACGCAGCCATAGCTGCCCAGGCAATGTTAGGCTTGGTTGAACCCCAATCGTCAGGTATTGGTGGCGGCGCATTTTTACTATACTGGGACAATGAAAATAAAAAATTAATCTATTATGATGGCCGCGAGTCAGCACCAGCCAAGTTACAAGCATCTCATTTCCTACTCAATGACAATCAACCCATGAAGTTCTTCGATGCCGTTATTGGCGGCCACGCGGTAGGAGTACCTGGCGTTTTAAAAATGCTTGATAAAGCACATGGAACACACGGCAAACTCGCTTGGTCAATGTTATTCAACGATGCTATTGCAACGGCCAACAACGGCTTCGCTGTGTCCCCTAGATTGCACACTTTACTCAATAGAACACCTAAAATGTCGGCAATGGCTAGTGAGAGCAAAATTAGGCAATTGTTCTATTTACCCAATGGGCAAGCTCTGCCAATCGGCTACCAATTAAAAAACCCGGATTATGCACAATCGCTCAGTTTAATCGCACAGCATGGCGCGGAGGTATTCTATTCTGGCAAACTCGCCAAACAGATTATCCGAGTGTTAAGCAAAGACCCTAACCACCCAAGCTTGATGACACTCGACGATTTACGGAACTATCAGGCCATCACCCGTCCCGCTGCTTGCGGCACATTCAAGCAATACAAGGTATGTGGCGCTGCGCCGCCATCATCGGGCGGCACTACCATGCTATCAATTTTGGGTATGTTAAATCAGTTTGACCTAATGCAATATCCCACGAACTCTGTTGCATTTATCCACCTATTTGCCGAGGCATCAAAGCTAGCATTCGCCGATCGCAACAAATTTATCGGTGATCCAGATTTCGTTGACGTACCAACAAACGATATCATTGATCCAACTTACCTTAAAAATAGATCTAGACTCATTAATCCATCACAGGCGGCGCCAGCGGCTAAGGCTGGCTTGTTACATAAACCACAAGCAGGTTGGATTTCTTCTTCTTCACCCGAACTCCCATCTACTAGCCATATTTCCATCGTAGACGCGTGGGGCAACGCCTTAAGTATGACAACTAGCATAGAAACAGCTTTTGGTTCGCGCGTGCTAGTGGGTGGTTTCCTGTTAAATAATCAACTTACTGATTTTTCTTTTACACCGCAACAAAACGGCAAATTGGTGGCAAATAGAGCTCAAGGTAAAAAACGCCCGCGTAGTTCAATGTCTCCTACCATTATATTTAATACCGACAATACTGTTAAAATGATCGTAGGTTCGCCGGGCGGCTCGCGTATTATTGGCTATACCACTCAGGCCATTGTTAACCATTTAGCTAAAAATATGCCGTTAGCGCAAGCCATCGCCGCACCCCATATTATTCAACGCAATCGTGCATTCTTAGAACTAGAAGAAAATCGTTTTAAGCCGGCCGTCATTGAGAACCTTAAGCAGCTCGGGCACAAAATAAAACAGGCACCGCAAACCAGTGGCATCCATGCCATTACTTTTGATAATAACACAATAATTGGAGTTGCTGATCCCAGGCGAGAAGGCTTTGCTGTTGGCTTTTAGCGCTGACAATGGGAACAATACACCGTACTACGTTGCCCCAATCGAATCTCTTTTAACGGCTTTTTGCAGTTAACGCATGGCTCACCCGCACGGCCGTAAACTTTTAGCTGTTGCTTAAAGTAGCCAGGGTTGCCATCACCACCAACAAAATCCTGTAGAGTTGTTCCGCCCTGCTGAATCGCTTGGGATAGAACAAGTCGAATATTCTTTATTAGCAACTGGTACTTCGTCTTCGACACCTTACCTGCTAATAAGGTCGGTCTAATCCCCGTTAAAAATAGCGCTTCATTAGCATAAATATTACCGATACCAACCACAATTTTACTGTCCATAATAAAGTTCTTTATGGGCGTTTTTCGATGACGAGATTTCTTATAAAGATACTCAGTAGAAAATGTCTCTTCTAGCGGTTCCGGCCCGAGGTGATTTAACAACTTATGTTGCATCGGATCTTGCTCTGTCCATAAAATGGAACCAAAACGTCTTGGATCAGTAAATCGTAAGATCTTACTACTAAGAACAAAATCGACGTGATCATGCTTGCCTGGCTGAGTGTTTTTCGCCACTAGCCTCAAACTCCCTGACATCCCTAGATGCAGCAGCAGCGTTCCATTGCGAAAACCAAACAATATGTATTTACCACGCCGCGTCAATTGCGTAATTTTTTGTCCAGTTATTTTTAGCGGCAATTCATCGGCAATTGGCCAACGCAGCATCGGCTGACGAATAATAACGCGTTCGAGCTTTTTTTGTAGCACGTAAGGCTGAATTCCTCGTCGCGTAGTTTCAACTTCGGGCAGCTCTGGCATTATAATTTCATTTCCTGATTTGTGGCATACTAATTATGGTGCTCAAAACTGCACTCATCTACAATACTCAATCGATGTTAAAAATACTATAACTTGGATCAGACAACACAACTATCGGAACCAACTATTATCAAGATTAACTACTATCGAGATCAACTATGTTACTAGGTGTGGATACCGGCGGAACATTTACTGACTTTGTCTTACTGGAAGATGGTGTTATTACTATACACAAAGTGCTTTCGACTCCCGCGGCGCCAGAAATGGCTATTATACAAGGTATAGAAGAACTCAACATCACCAAAGCTGTTGCAAGCGGTAAAGTTGTGGTAGTTCACGGTAGTACAGTGGCAACGAATGCTGCTCTTGAAGGGAAAGGGGTAAAGACAGTTTATATCACCAATCGCGGCTTAAAAGATGTGCTCACTATTGGCCGACAGGCTCGCCCCCAACTTTATGAATTAAAGCCGTCAATTATTAAGCCGCCAGTAGCCCAGGACCTTTGCCTCGAAACCGGCGGCAGGCTAGATGCACAAGGTAATCTCATTGAACCACTAACTGACAATGACATTGATAGTCTGCGCCAACAAATCAACGCTATCAAACCGCAGGCCGTTGCTATTAATTTACTGTTCTCTTTTCTTGATGATACCTGTGAAAAACAAATTGAAGCGGCTATAAATAGTGATATTTTCACTAGCCGTTCCTCTTTTGTTCTACCCGAATACCGAGAATATGAACGGGGTATCACTACTTGGTTAAATGCATGGCTCGGCCCTCTGGTGGCGAATTATTTAGCACGACTTGAACAAAAGTTAGCGCCTTCGGTTGTTACTGTAATGCAGTCATCTGGTGGTACTATTCACGCCAAACATGCTGCCAAGCGGGCAGTAAATTTATTGCTATCTGGTCCCGCCGGCGGCCTGTCAGCGGCGCGCTATCTCGGCAAACTAAGCAACAGCAAACGGCTACTGACTTTTGATATGGGCGGCACGTCAACTGACGTCGCGTTGATTGACGAGGATTTCGAACTCACTAACACCGGGAGAATTGCTCACTACCCTGTCGCCGTTCCAATGGTTGATATGCACACCATTGGGGCAGGCGGTGGGTCAATTGCTTATGTA
This sequence comes from Pseudomonadales bacterium, assembly GCA_028280085.1. Lineage (GTDB taxonomy): Bacteria > Pseudomonadota > Gammaproteobacteria > Pseudomonadales > JANQMK01 > JANQMK01. The sequence goes on along the minus strand of JANQMK010000029.1, from coordinate 44 downwards.
GATGCCGGTGGCTCATTACAGGTAGGGCCTCTATCTGCCGGCGC
>JANQMK010000137.1 GCA_028280085.1 Pseudomonadales bacterium | reverse complement strand
TCCGCTTTGCACAATAGGGAAAATATTCCGTTAATAAGAGTTAAGTATTTGTATTTTAAAAAATAAGAAATTTATTTTGTTTCAATTTTTTAAGTTGGCATTAGCGTTGCAGTAAGCTTGGCGACAAAAACTACTGGCGACAAGAAGTGTTGCGGCTATGAAACCTACTTCTTTTCTCACTCTTACCACCAAGAAAATTGAGGGACGATATTATGTTTATTCGATCAAGAGAGCGTAAGTATCTTTTTATAGAAAAGGAACCGAATCGATTTGGACGGTTTTTTTTCGCACTGTCATTGGTGACTGTGTTTTTTGCTGGCTTTTTACAGGTCGCTGAGGCTGAAGAGTTAGAAGTAGAGAAGGAAGAGTTAAAGTTTGGCTTCATTAAACTCACAGATGTAGCCCCCTTAGTTATTGCTTATGAAAAAGGGTATTTTGAAGATGAGGGCCTGTATGTCACATTAGAAGCTCAGGCCAACTGGAAAGTGTTATTGGATCGCGTTATCGACGGCGAGTTAGATGGGGCTCATATGCTAGCGGGACAACCACTGGGGGCCACGATAGGTATTGGTACGAAAGCAGATGTGGTAACTGCTTTTAGTATGGACCTTAATGGCAATGGCATTACCGTATCCAATGACATTTGGCAGCAAATGAAAAAAAATATACCTCATAAGGACGGTAAGCCGGTACATCCTATTAAAGCTGATGCGTTGAAACCAGTTGTAGATAGTTATCGCGCTAAAGGTAAGCCATTTAATATGGGTATGGTTTTCCCTGTTTCGACGCATAATTATGAATTACGCTATTGGTTAGCGGCAGGCGGTATCCACCCGGGTTACTATTCCGACACAGATGTTACTGGATTTACTCAAGCAGATGCATTGCTATCTGTTACTCCTCCCCCACAAATGCCCGCGACGTTAGAGGCCGGCACTATTTATGGGTATTGCGTCGGAGAACCCTGGAACCAACAAGCTGTCTTCAAGGGTATTGGGGTACCGGTAGTGACAGATTATGAAATCTGGAAAAATAATCCAGAAAAAGTCTTTGGTGTTAGCAAAGCTTGGGCAGACAAAAATCCCAAGACACATCTCGCTGTTGTTAAGGCTCTCATTAGAGCAGCTATATGGTTAGACGCAAACGATGATAAGAACAGGCCTGAAGCGGTTAGATACCTATCTAAGCCTGCCTATGTGGGTGCTGATTACGATGTGATAGCCAATAGCATGACTGGCACCTTTGAATACGAGAAGGGTGATAAGCGTCCATTGCCCGATTTTAATGTATTTTTCCGATACTACGCGACATTTCCTTACTATAGCGATGCCATCTGGTATCTCACTCAGATGCGACGTTGGGGACAAATTAATGAAGCGAAGCCAGATCAATGGTTTCACGATGTAGCAAAGCGCGTCTATAAGCCTGATATTTATTTACAAGCGGCGCAAATGTTAATTGATGAAGGTAAGGCGAAGAAGGTAGATTTTCCCTTTGGTTCGGATGGCTATCGTGATCCACAAACTCATTTTATTGACAATATTGTTTACAACGGCCGCAAGCCTAACGACTATTTGAAGAAGTTTCCTATTGGTTTAAAGGGTAAAGATGTAGTAAAGGGCAATAAAGTGATTTCAAGCGCAGCTGGTGAGGCCAACACTAAAGCGAATACGGTGGCGGTGAATGACTGATTAAGTCATTGTCTTGATGGTAAGACTTTATTTTACCCGGTGGTAGATAAAGTCTTGCAAGCAGTCCGTTTTATATAGGTCTTGCCACGAATGTACGGCGGAATAATTGGTTCAAGTTAACAAAAGGTGTCACATGGTTAATAGAATTGCACATTTTTTAAATTTATCGGGACTGACTTGGTTTATTCCCTTAGTCAGGCTGGCTTCAGGGGAAGACCCTAAAGAACAATTTAAAGAATTATGGGCAACAATGGGGATTCCCATTCTCGCTATTTGTATCTTTCTGGCAATGTGGGGACAGCTCTCGAGCAAGATCGTCACTAGTTTGGGCTCAATTCCTGGACCATCCAATGTCTTAGAACAGGCACAAGGGCTTTGGGCAGATCATGTCGAACAGCGGGAAAAGGCTGCTGCTTTCTATGAACGTCAAGAAAAGCGTAACGCCAAAAAGCTTGCTAAGAATCCCAACGCCGAAGTAAAGATCCGAAAATATACGGGTAAACCAACCTATATAGATCAGATACTTACAAGTTTAAAAACGGTATTTATGGGTTTTATGATCGCGACGATTTTTGCCGTGCCAATTGGAATACTTTGTGGTTTGAGCACTACGATGAATGCAGCACTAAACCCGATTATTCAAGTATTTAAGCCGGTATCTCCGTTAGCGTGGCTACCAATTGTAACAATGATTGTCAGTGCAACCTATGTTGTGAATGACAACTCATGGTTTGATAAATCGTTTTTGAATTCAGCAATTACCGTAACTCTATGTTCTTTATGGCCAACATTAATTAATACAGCGGTGGGAGTTTCTTCGATCGATAAAGATTTAATGAATGTGGGTAAAGTATTAAATTTAAACTGGTTTACGCAGATCTATAAAATAGTCCTACCTTCCTCGTTACCTCTGATTTTTACTGGGTTGCGCTTATCATTGGGTGTGGGTTGGATGGTGTTAATTGCTGCTGAAATGCTGGCGCAAAATCCAGGGTTAGGCAAGTTTGTTTGGGACGAGTTTCAAAATGGCAGTTCTCAGTCGCTTGGGCGCATTATGGTAGCAGTGTTTACTATCGGTATCATTGGGTTTTTACTGGACCGTATAATGTTGACTTTACAAAATCTATTCACCTTCTCTGATAAGCGATAAGTATACCACGCGATAGGAATACGCCATGAGTATAATTGATTTAAAGAATGTATCCAAGTCGTACGGCTCCGGTAGATCGAAAACTGAAGTGTTAGATAATATCAGCCTCAGTATCGAGGATGGCGAGTTTGTTGCATTAGTCGGGTTTTCCGGTAGCGGTAAGACAACCTTGATATCTGCTCTGGCAGGGCTGATTGAGCCAGATCAAGGTGAGGTACTTTTTAAAGGTCAACCCATTAAAGGGCCAGGGCCAGAACGCGGTGTTATATTTCAGAGCTATTCGCTGCTGCCATGGCTAACGGTGTACGGTAATGTCGCGCTGGCTGTGGACCAACTGTTTAGTAGCTGGAGCAAGGCAGAACGCGAAGTCCACAGCAAAAAATACATCGAAATGGTGGGATTATCCCATGCTTTAGACCGCAGGCCGGCAGAATTATCTGGCGGCA
>JANQMK010000119.1 GCA_028280085.1 Pseudomonadales bacterium | reverse complement strand
ATGATGCCATTGAGTCCGCCAAACTCCTCTTCTAATTTGCTGACCAGCGCTTTAACAGCCGCGCCATCACACACATCGACTTGACGATAGACAATCTTAGCCCCAAGAGCTTCGAGTGCGTGCCATTGTTGTTCGACCAGGGTTTGTTTCTCTACGGTTAGGGCTGAGCGCCCAGTTAGAACTATTGTTACTCCCGCTGTCACCCCCGCCATTTTTTCGGCGATTTCTTTCGCGAACAGTAAACCCAGACCACCAAGTCCACCCGTAATCAAGTAAACACCATGTGCTTTCCAAGGTAGGCCAACAGCAGATACCGTTTTTTCGACTTGCTGCCAATGTTTAACGTGGCGCTGTCCCCCAGTGTAGCGGATAGTTGTATCAGCAGGCGCACGAGCATTATTCTCTAAAAGAGTCGTGAGGCGCTTAGCATCGGTATCGGAATCGATAATCAGCAACTGTCCCACAAACTTGGTGTATTCCTGTTGTGCCGTTTTCAGTACACCGTCTATCCCTTGCAATAGTGTCTGGTTAACACTGGCCGGAATAATAACTTGCACTAGCACTGCGCTACTGGCCTGTCGTTGGTAGATCTCTTGTAGTAATTGAACTATCTCAGTTACGTAGTGAGCAAACCGTTCGCTAACACTTGCTAATTCGCTATCGAGCCATTGTAGGCTCACACCATTGACATGGTTTGTGGTCGTATCTAGACGGTGAAATTGCCGGGGCTCGCAAACAACGCCATAGTGGCTATCGTAAGAAATGGGGCCGTCGTAAGAAATGGGGGCATCGTAAGAACTAGCTGGCATAGGTGCAGCTGTTAGTTCCTCAACAAGACGCCAGCAGGGGCGTAGCAAGATGTGGCTAGCCTCTAATTCAGACTCTGACTCAACTTCCGAAGCAAAAGCAGAACTAGCAACAAGTTCAGGCCCATAGGTCCGGGTGCTGAATCCACGCAGACTGACACACACCTGTCCACTACTATCACAAAGATCAACATCCAGTTTTTTTACATTATCCGCCGGACGGCTTCCCGCTGAATAGCGCACCCAAGCAACCATATGAGATGAGCAAGGAGCAAAGATCTCCATCGACTCTAACGCAAACGGTAAACCAAGTGAAGGTGGTAGCACTGCCTGCTGGTCAGTCCCGTCAACCACCGGCAGCATATCTTGTCCATGTAACAAATAGAAATGGGCATGCAAAGCACTATCCATTAAACTTGGATGAAGCAAATAGTCGGCCTGCGAGTTTTGAACAACTGTCGGCAGCGACAATATGGCAACGACTTGAGTATCTCCCGGATAAATCGCCTTTAATCCTTGAAATCCTGTACCAAGATTAAGCCCCATGGCTTTGAGGCCTTGGTAAAATGGCGCGGGTTCGACTAACTCACCTGACATGGCCGCTAGTAGCTGATCAACATCCAGCATATTCGGGTGTGCAGCAGCGCTGTCAGCGGCTGCCTGTTGCGGCGTAATTTCCGCAATCCCTTGGGAATAGATGGTGGTATCAGATGTCTCTTGAGAAAGCGACGTAATTTCATAATGAATCTGATTATTTTCCGCAACAACAAGGCTGATATAAACGTCATTTATCAAATTGTAGGTGATAGGTCGTAACCACACGACGTTTTTTATTCGTATTGATGTACTGATACTAGGTTTGCCAATCGCCATGGCCACGGCTTGACGCGCCATCTCTAACTGAGCCACCCCCGGCAAAACCTTTTCCCCATTGACCAAATGATCTTTGAAGAAGAACTCTTCGCCATTAAAACGAGAAACAAAACGCTGTCCCGTAAAGTCTGAGACGTTGCTATGCAACAACGGGTGTATCATCGATAAAGCGGTCGGTGCTGCTTGTACTCTCTCGGAATTATCCCGGGCCGGTAAGGCAATATCAGTCAACCAATAGGTACGTTCAGCAAAAGGATAGGTAGGAAGATCAATACGCTGGGGTGTCCCATGATCGTAAAGTCGCTCCCATACGATATCTATAGCCGATGTCCAGGCGAGAGCCAATTGAGCTAAGTCCTGCTCTTGCACGGCCGTCTCAAGCATGCGTTGACCTGCGGTGCTCTGCAGCAGTTGTTTCAATGCTTGCTGGGCTTTGTTATTGGGTTCATTATCACCATTGAACCAACACCCAGTAATCTCTGCATCACTGTCGGCTAACCAAACTGTCAGCTTGTGTTTCAGTTCTGCTATATCACTAACTTGGATCGCCAAGCGAGTGCGCATCGCCGTCCTGCCGACCTGTAAAGTATACGTCATTGCTGCCAAAGACACATTATGCTGTGGTTGCTCAAGCCATTCGAGTATTCTTTTTGCATAGGCGACTAAACGCAGTTGGTCAGCGGCCGAGAGTACAAACAAAGCTGCACTTTGCGCTGGATACTCAATAGTGGGTCGCGTATATTCTGCTAGCACGACATGGGCATTGGTGCCACCGGAACCGAAGCTACTGACGCCAGCATAGCGCGTCTGCTCCTCCGGCATCTGCCATGCCTGATAATTGGAGACAATATGGAGCGGTGAATTAGCTAGATTAATCTGAGGATTTAACTGCTCAAAATGAAGGGTACGAGGTAGTGCACGATGCTGCAAACATAACACGACTTTTAGCAGCCCGGCGATGCCGGCGGCTGCTTCTAAATGACCCATATTGCTTTTCAGTGATCCGAGGCCACAACGATGGCCGTCGCCAGACTCACTTGCACGACGTTGCTCGTTGCTACTATTGGCTTTCATATCAGCCATCGCTTGTAGAATACCTGATACTTCGATGGGATCACCAAGTGCGGTACCTGTACCATGTGCTTCTATATAGCTGATATCGTCAGCATCAATACCCGCTTGTTGCCAAGCGTCTTTAAGCAACTCGGCTTGCTTGGCCGGATTAGGCACCGTCAGTCCACTGGTTAGTCCCGAGTGGTTGACCATACTCCCTTTAATCACGGCATGGATAATATCGGCCGATGCCACGGCTTCTTCTAGCGGTTTAAGCAGGAGAACAACCGCACCTTCTGAGCGAACATAGCCATCAGCACGATGATCGAACGATTTACAATATCCATCTGGTGCAAGCATGCCCGCCTTATGATAAGCAATGCTATTGGCACTATGACAAATGATATGCACCCCACCGACCAACGCATGGGTGATATCTCCTCGTTGTAACGCATGTACCGCGTCATGGACGGCGACCAATGACGATGAACAGGCTGTGTCAATCTGCAAACTGGGGCCGCCAAAATCAAAAAAGTAAGAGATGCGATTGGCTAATACAGACATCGCATTACTCGAGCCGTGATAAGCATCAATATCAACGCCCGATTCCCGCAACAAGTGTGCATAATCGGAGCCGCTGGCGCCAATAAATACCCCGACATCGTCACCCTTTAAATTTTTTGGCGTAACAGCAGCATTTTCAAAACAAGACCAGGTCAACTCCATCAGAATTCGTTGTTGCGGGTCCATGCATTGGGCTTCATGGGCAGATATGCGGAAAAATGGCGCATCAAAACATGCAATATTTGAAACAAAACCGCCTCGTTTTACATTATAGGCGACCTCCTCTCCCCCTTTCTCATCAGGCCAAGCGATGCGATTTGCAGGCATATCACCAACCAGTGACTGCTCATTCTGTAAAGCTTCCCAGAGCGCCGTTGATGATTCAATACCACCTGGCAGTCGACAAGCAACCCCCACAATGGCAATGTCTCTGTTGGTACCTGAAATATCACTGTTGGTACCTGAGTCGGAGTCTGCCGCAAAACCAGTACTGGAATTTAGCTTGGATTCGGCTATCGGTGTAGTATTGTGCTGTTCCACCCCTACCGTAATGTCATCATTAGAGGTATACGCCCGCACCGGTATTTTAACAACCTGTAATACCTCAACAAGGTAGGCTAATACCTTCTCGGCGGTGTTATATTGAAAGAAAAAAGCCGACGCTAACTCCACACCATATGCCTGCCGGATTTGATCTTGCAACTCCAACAAATCCGCCGAATCCAATCCCATTTCCATGAGAGGGCGATCAAAGGCAAACGCAGATTGGCTGTCACCTAGCGTCACTTCGATAAGTTCTTGCAGAAAGGCAGACAGTTCCGCTTCTGATGGTGGCATAGCCGTATGAGAAGCTGAATTCACATGCTGATTTGAAGAGATGTTAACTTGACTATTGATTACTTGATTGTTAACAGCTTGATTTCTAGTTACTTGGTTGGAACGCCCCACTCGCTGGTGAACATCGTAGCGAATTAAAACGCCATACTGTTCATTGTCGAGGTCGCCTGGGCGATAACCTGCAATAGTGCCCTCAATAGTCGCGCCGTGATACTCGTGAAAAGACAGAATGGGATCATAAATCCTGCCGTTAGTGTCTCTTTGCTGAATATAATCATGATATGATAGGGCGCCATCTACCTGATAGTCCTTACAACGCGTTACCCCAACTATCGAGTCGATGCCATTCATCACCGAGCATCGTTGCAACATAAATTCTAACAGTTGATCCCCAAGACCGAGGTTTTGTAGCTCAGGATGTATATTGACAGCTAATAGCTGAACAATACTGCCCGACGCCTGGTGCAAATGATGGACCGTCGTCGCCGTCATACTGGACAGACCCGCTACATCGCGAATGCGTTGGCTATAGATAACGCCCACAACACGGTTTTCACGCTCAATAACAAACTGGCCAGCGGGATAGACGTCAAGCCGCGTTTGCAATATCTCCGCAGACATTCGCAGCTCAGGTTGCCAACAGAGTGATTCCAATTCAATTAATGTCGGTAAATCCGACATACTAGCGTGCCGCACACAATAACCGCGTCGCTCAAATTGATTGAGGGTGATGCGACAGTAGGACAAGGTCTTTGGGTAGCGCTTTGGCGCAAATGCAGGAAAGAGTCCAACTGTCGCAGCTAGCACAAGCAGAGACTCAGCACTAATCAGATACTGATGAGAAAAAGCATGGATTGTGTCAAAATAAAAATTCTCGCCGGCTTGCAACTGTTTAAAAGTGTCTTCGGCAGATATGCAATGGGATTCCAATAACACCAAACCGCCATCGCCTACCGCTTCACCCCAAGCCTGTAAGTGGGCTTGCCAGGCGCTTAATACCTGCAAGCTATTGACAACATGACCCTCTCTATCGACATAGGCTGCGGTTTCATGCGCGGCAAGTACTGCCAATGCATCATTGACTTTTTGCTTAGCATCACAGGAAAAATTATGATCTAGAAAAGAGCGGATATGTAAAATATCCCGTGAGTGGCCATAACCTAATTCCGTTAGATCTCGCAACAATCGAGCAGGGTCATTGATATCGCCAAATAGCGTCTGAAAAGGTAAGCCTTGTAAATTGGCCGCTGTTTCTTGCAACGCTGATTGATTATAATCAACACCAAGCAATGTCAGAGGAAAAGCCTGCAAGTGTTGGCCTCGCAGGCTCTTGGTAACAATGGACTGGTAAAGCTGCTTTAGGAGAGAACCGTCACCACATCCCATATCCGCCAGTGCTTTCGGCTGCTGATCTAGCGGCTGTTGATCAAATAACCGAAGCACCCAGGCTTCGGCATCCTTAAAATACCGACCATGCTGAAAACCGCTGCCAACGACATTAAGCGAGCGATCTATGTGGGTTTCATTGCCGTCATTGTCTCGCGCAAAAACCTGTTGCGCGTTACCAAACAAAAGTTCATCTGTCTGTAACAGCATGGGTCGATAAGACGCGGCAATCGATAAGACACCTAATTTCTTAAAAACTTCTTCGCCTGTAACAGTTAGCTGCCATTGACCATCGTTGGCCTTAATCCACTGTTGGTTAAGACAAATTTCACTGATCTGTTGTTGTATCGAGGGTGATAACTGTTCTATACACTGGAGTAAATCATTAGCGCCTTGACTTTTTAACGCAAACAATAAGGGCACCATAACAGCGCCTTCTAACATGGTATTGAGTACGGAAGGGGTTGTTAATGACGCTGACTGTATGTTTTTAATGGTTGTCAACCATTTATCTTGATCTGAATGCTGGTAAAAAAATGTTTTAAAAAATTCTTGTGCCGGTACTCGATAAAGTGGGGTTAGCTCGTAAGAATAAAAATCAGAGTCCACATGCGCGCCAAGACAATAGGCATTGTCGCCCCCACTCTTGACCCAACCAAGTGATTCAAGTGCTCGCAACGCAACAGTAAAATAGCCTTCGTTTGCTTTCAATTGCTCTATCAACCAGCGGCGCGAACGGGGTTGGGTGCTATCTAATAACTCAAATAAACCTCGCTTTGCACAAGATTCTACCATTGGCACAGCGACATAGCCGTGGCAATATTGATTAAATATTGAAAGCATTTTCTACCTCACGAAAATCCATTTTTAACGATGAAAAGCCAACGGTTGGAAACTAAATAGCTAACCCGCTTTCATCAGTGGAAACGCCACAGCGCCTACAGGCCATACGGCCCGCAGTATTAACTGGTTTATTATCTAACTGGTTTATTATCTAACTGGTTTATTATTTAACTGGCCACACGCTAATTGCTCCCTAAGGCAAGTGGGGTTTAGCAAATTTGCGTCGAAGCATTTTTTTGTCACTAGGAGGGGGCCAAAATTTTACAAACTCGTTTTTATACATTCTCACAACCCAAGGAAAACTTTTCATTAGCAATAGCAATGCGTTGTTTTATTAAACCGCTTATGCTAATAAACCTTAGATGCTCCCTGTGCTCTAGGTGAACACAAAAACAGTAGGGCGTATGTTAACAACTGTATTACACATAGTTAAGCCCTATCTATTTACCAGGCGTTATTTTTATCGTTAGCTTGCATAAGTATTCAACCGCGCGAGGTTTTCGATAAACATATATACCATTTTTATCCTCACACGTTACCCCTTGTATCGGTTTCTTTTATTTTTTTCTGTTAAAGCAAAACAAACACGAGGCATATCGCTTAATTAATTACCTCTTTTAAAAAACGCTAGTTCAATAAACATCAAGTCTAGAGAATAAAAAATTACCTTCTGTGTAGTAGGATATCGCGAGGCACACCAAATTTTCGGCTTTAGCTATCAGCGATAGAAACCGAGACTGATGACCTCTTCTAAATTAGCCCTATTGACACAGTCACCGTGCTGCTGGCGCCAATCAAAGTACCTAGGCCTCTGGGATAAAGTAATATTTAATGGAGGTTGTTTTACCATTGAGATAATAAAACAACAACGCGAGTTGTCTTATTATTACAACAATCGCTGCCTTATAATCTGGTAAGTTTTTTCTGCTTATAAATCTGCTTATAAAGAAGTGGCAAGTTAAAGTAAGTGGCAGGTAGTGCTGGTTAACATCTGTTCTCATACTGAATAGACTACGACGTGTTGCCATCCTGGCTTACTCTTACCAAGAGAGTCGTATGGCTGCGTTTATTGCCGTGACATAGTTAACTTTACCAATTGCGCCTGATACTACTTGATTTACGCTCTACCGATGAATAACCCTACCAAGAATCCAATAAGGATATTATCAGTATGGCCCCCAAGCGGGAGCCATCTAAGCATAGGTTTATAACTAATAGGGTTCACAATTAACAATCTTGAACCAACCAGTCGATAGTGCCTCGCACAAAGTTGGCATTGCTGTTAGTAAATGGTGAGTCACCAGCGTGCTCCCAATCTCCGTCCACAGCATTTTCTCCTATATAACTGAACCCAGTGTAAAAGTGGATTGGCGACCATGTGAAGATCCACCAAGATATAAAAGCTGTGGTATTACCGGCAGTCATCATCATCGCTTCCGCACTCGCATACACTCGACCACACCCACTTCCACTATTCATTTCGAGTTCCATACCGATATAGTT
>JANQMK010000112.1 GCA_028280085.1 Pseudomonadales bacterium | reverse complement strand
TAACAATTTCATATGATGTGTTTTCCAGCTGGTATATCATTGGATAAGCTTGGCCGACATAGCTTACGGAAGCATTAAACTTAGAAAAAATTAGACGGGCTTTTTTCTTTGCCAAACTTGTGGTGGTCTTACCAATAATCTGGTCAAATAAATCAATAAAAGAGCTGCGTATGTACTTTGTCATGCCGGCAGCAATAATGATTGTTTCCTCATGTACTAGATTGCGCAATACCATTAATTCATATTCAAGTAACGCGAGTGTTCTAGGAACCTTTATCAAGACAATATCAAATTGTTGGTTAACTGTGGCTAGTGACAATGGTTCGATACATGTTACTAATGATTTATCGATACCATTGGCTATCAAGTTATTTTGAATGCTGAGTGTTGAGACAAAAGAATCACTGACAACTTTTGGTTCATATTGCGCCAAACAAACTGAAAGTGCGCCAAAACCATCATTAATAATTAGCAGATTTTTATTAAGCTTGATGTGTTGAGCATCTAAATAATCTAACAAGTATTCATCATCAGCTCCCCATGCGCGCAGCTGATCACGTTGATTAACAGGGTAACGCGCCAACAAATAAGTTCGAAACCGGACTTTATTTGGATTAGTTAGTGGTCTGCTTTGATTATTTGAAGACATGGTAAAGTACTATCAAAATCCTGTTGTCTAAATATAAAACCGTAACCAATTAGAACACTCGACTATTTTATTAGATAATTTATAGGCTTAGCTAAATATGATGACGTTATTCAGCCGTTGCTAGACATAGAAAAAATATCATAAATGAGTCTGGTACGTAGCCTCTAATTTTTATAACTTTATTATATAAAACTATTCACACTTCCCCTAATTTTTTGCCTTATACTTATCTACGTGCTTTCACAAAGTTTAAATAAAGACACTACTTTATAGCGAGTTAAACAGCCTACTAGGCGAGCGCCAAAAGTGTTTTGTTGAACGGCCTGTTGCTGCTAATTTTGTGGAGATTTGCCATGTTTGACCTTTTCCCAGAAAAGGGCCAGACGGATTTACATATCAAATATGATGCCGCTTCTGGTCTTAAAGCTATCGTAGCGATTGATAGCACCCACCTAGGGCCCGCACTTGGCGGCTGTCGTTTTATTGAATATGACTCCACTGAGCTTGCTATCGCAGATGCCGTCCGTTTGGCACAGGGCATGACGTACAAAGCAGCGCTTGCCAATGTTCCACAAGGTGGTGGTAAAGCCGTTATCATAAAATCTCCAAATACCACTAATCGTGAAGCCATTTTTAACGCTTTTGGCGAATTTGTTGAAGAATTAAATGGTCGTTATATTACAGCAATAGATTGCGGCACATCTGCCGCAGATATGGATATAGTTAAATACCACACCCAACATGCTACTAGTACAACTACATCGGGTGATCCTAGCCCCTATACAGCAACCGGCGTATTTTCCGGCATTCAATCAGCTGTTCGCTTCAAACTAGGCCGCAAAGAATTAACAGATGTACATGTAGCTATTCAAGGATTAGGAAAAGTTGGCAGCCGGTTAGCATCAATGTTATACAAAGCTGGTGCACAACTGACAGTTACTGATATTGATGAAAAAAAATGTCAGGCGGTTGCCGCCGATACTGGCGCCAATGTAATTACCCCCAGCGACATCTACAGCCTGCCTTGTGATGTCTTTACGCCCTGCGGTTTAGGAGCTGTCATTAATGACACGACGCTAAAACAACTAAAATGTCAGATTGTCGCCGGCTCCGCCAATAATCAGCTTGCTAAAGCCTGCCACGGCAATATACTGCACGAGAAAAATATTCTTTATGCGCCTGATTTTATTATCAACGCCGGCGGCCTCATTTACGCATCTCTAAACCACAATGGACAAAACACACAGTCTATTTTCAAACGGACCTGTCAGATAGGTAAGACACTCGACGAGGTATTTTCCCGCGCAAAATTCAATAACCAAGCGACCGTAGATGTCGCTATCGAGTTGGCCGAAAAGAAATTACTCCACTAAGGAGATACCTATGCAGCTATTTAGCGATCTAGTCATTCCATACACCCAGTTTATTGATCAGCATGGTAAAACCACTAACGAGATACCAGAAAAACCTTACAGTCCTGATTTATTACGCGAGTTTTACCAATGGATGGTGTTGACGCGTCAATTTGATAAAAAGGCGATAGCCTTGCAACGTACGGGACAAATGGGAACTTACGCCTCCACCCTCGGCCAGGAGTCAATTGGTGTCGGTATCGGCTACGCGATGGAAAACAGCGATGTTTTTGTGCCCTATTATCGAGACTACGCCACTATGTTGATACGAGGGGTAAAAATGCGCGAGCTGTTTCAGTACTGGGGTGGCGATGAGCGGGGCAGCAATTATGAAGACAACAAAGAAGATTTGCCAATTTGTGTGCCTATTGCTACACAAGTAACCCACGCGTGTGGGATAGCAAGCGCTTTTAAAATACGCGGCGAAAAACGCGCAGTGGTGGTTACATGCGGCGATGGTGCCACATCAAAAGGAGACTTTTTAGAATCCATTAATTTAGCGGGGGCCTGGCAACTACCTATCGTCTTTGTAGTCAATAACAACCAGTGGGCCATATCCGTTCCGCGCTCTATTCAATGTGCCGCTCCAACACTAGCGCAAAAAGCTGTCGGAGCAGGTATCTGCGGCGAACAGGTTGATGGCAATGATGTCGTGGCCACACATCATGTGGTAAAAACAGCATTAGATAAAGCTCGCGCCAACAAGGGACCAACGTTAATAGAAGCCATCAGCTATCGGTTATGCGATCACACAACAGCTGATGATGCGACCCGTTATCGCAAAACGGATGAAGTTAATCGCGCATGGGATAAAGAGCCCATAAAGCGGTTACAGACTTATTTACATGCACGCTCGCTTTGGGACGAGGAACAGGAAAAATCGCTCATAGTGTCATGTCAAGCCAACGTTGAACAAGCGGCACAAGAATACCTTGCCGTTGCGCCACAAGAACCCGGTGCGATGTTCGATCATCTCTATGAAAACTTACCCTATGCCTTAGAAGAGCAATGCGAACAAGCCATTGCGAAAACCCAACGCCTGAGAATGGGGGAATAAGACATGTCCGACATGACGTTACTAGACGCAGTAAATCGCGCGCTATTTTTTGAAATGAAACATGATGAAAATGTTGTAGTTCTGGGTGAAGACGTGGGTGTTAATGGCGGAGTATTTCGGGCGACATCCGGTTTACAGCAAGAATTTGGTGTAAAACGAGTAATGGACACACCACTAGCCGAAGCACTCATTTCTGGTCTTGCGGTGGGAATGTCGACACAGGGCCTTAGACCTGTGATGGAAATTCAATTTATGGGTTTTATATTCCCCGCGCTCGAGCATATTATCTGCCACGCCGCGCGCATGCGTAATAGAACGCGCGGACGATTAAGTTGCCCACTGGTATTGCGAGCACCTTACAGCGGCGGCATACGGGCACCGGAACATCACTCTGAAAGTACCGAAGCACTGTTAACCCATATTCCCGGTCTACGAGTCGTAGTACCCAGCTCGCCGATGCGGGCCTATGGTTTATTACTGGCGGCTATCCGCGATCCTGACCCGGTAATATTTCTCGAGCCAAAACGCATTTACCGTGCCGTCAACCAACCGGTAACCGAAGGTGAGGCGCTGCCGCTAGATATGTGTTTTACACTGCGAGAAGGCAGTGATATTACTCTGGTTTCATGGGGAGCCTGTATTCCAGATGCCCTCGCAGCAGCCACCACTTTAGCAGCTGAGCACGATATTTCTGCCGAAGTGATTGACGCCGCGACATTACAACCGCTAGATATGGAAACCATTCAAAACTCAGTAGCCAAAACTGGTCGTTGCGTTATTATCCATGAAGCCAATAAAAGCCATGGGGTCGGTGCAGAAATTGCTGCGCAACTTGCCGAAAAATCACTACTGGACTTACAAGCACCGATCTGCCGCGTAACCGGTTTCGATACAGTTGTGCCCTATTTTCAAAATGAAAATAGTTTCTTGCCGGACCAACACGATATCGTGCAAGCGGTACTAAAGACGATAAACTTTAGTTAGTGGCCTGATAACTGCCAGCATGAAAGCACCGCGCCGAAGCTGCCTCTTTTTTGAAACCTTCGGTAACCCATGCTATTAGTTTGAATAAACGTTTTCATTATGAGGAACGACACACGTCATGAAATACTTCAAACTACCCGACCTAGGAGAAGGGCTACCAGAAGCTGAAATCGTAGAATGGTTTATTAAAGTCGGCGATACGGTGGAAGTTGATCAGGTGATCGTTGCTGTCGAAACCGCGAAAGCCATCGTTGACGTACCATCCCCACAAGCCGGCACTATCGCTGCCCTATTCGGTGAAGAGGGCGATATTATCCACACTGGCGAACCGTTGGTGGAATACGCTGGCGAAAATAACAGCGATACCGGAACGGTTGTGGGAGACATAAAACAAGCAAGCACAGAAACAGTTGAAGATCACTTTATCATCGGTTCCGCCAATCAGGCTCAACGCCACATCAAAGCCACCCCCTCGGTAAGAGCATTAGCACGCCGGTTAAAAATAGATCTCAACACGGTTAAAGGCACTGGCCGTGATGGTTTAATAACAGCTGAAGATATAGAACAAGCCTCGCGTTTATCGGCAGATAAAGGAGATGCTAAACCCCTACGAGGCGTGCGCCGCACCATGGCTAAAAACATGGCTCTAGCCCGCGATCAGGTGGTGCAAGTGAGTTTACATGATGATGCGGATATACACTGCTGGCCAGCAGGCACCGATGTCACCATGCGGTTAGTTCATGCTATACGAGTTGCTTGTCTTGCAGAGCCCGTTTTAAATGCCTGGTACGATGGTGAAACCATGACCCTGCGCATTGCTGAGAAAATCGATCTAGGCATCGCTGTAGACACCACAAACGGCTTATTTGTCCCGGTATTGAGAGATATATCAAATCGCCCTATGAAAGACCTTCGCTCGGGCCTCAATCAATTACGAGCAGATGTTAAAGCTCGCACTATTCCACCCAAGGAATTGGTTGGCTCAACCATTACTTTGTCTAATTTTGGTACCATTGCCGGACGCTACGCGAGCCCCATCGTGGTACCACCTTCAGTGTGCATTATTGGCGCTGGTGTGCGACGTGATGAAGTGGTTGCGGTCGACGGCACACCTCAGGTTCACACCATCTTACCCATATCGCTCAGCTTTGATCATCGCGTCGCTACCGGTGGCGAAGCCGCACGCTTTTTAGGCGCGTTGCTGCAAGATCTCCAGCAAGCAACTATTGATTAGTGATTAGTGATTAATAACTAGCGATCAATAATTAGCTGGTTAACGCACCAGCTTTAACTGATAACTCAGGGATAGATCCTCAGCCCAGTGTAGAGGCGTTTAGCGGCTTCATATAACCACATAAAAAATAGCCAGGATAAATAAAAGGCATAATTTTTTTTTGAAATTCATTGGACAAATGAGAAAAATGAACTAGCAGGATGCCTTGTTTGCCCATATCAGTTGACACTCTAGTCATGGTAAGTGAACACTAACAGATTTAGCAAAAAGTGATTCACATTCTGCGGCTATTCGTCAACTCAAGAGACCATTTTTTTTCGATTATACACATCGCTGCATCGGGTAGGCTGTGGATCAATTAATCACACCACAAAAAGTGACTTACATAACATACAATTATTTTAACTTATTGATTTTTTTATTATTTTCAAAAAGCCTACTCTGTAAACAATTTGTAAGAAACCGCTAAATTACAGGTCTTTCAGCGCTATATTCAAGAGTTACACACAAAGTTATCCACTACATCTGTGGAAAAAGTTTTTTGCCTTAGTAATATCTAAAATTGAGTTAGTGAACACTAACAATTATTACAAATTAACACCACTCAGTCAGTTTTATAATGCAATGTTATATGAATAAGATGTTTACAATAGCAAGACGTTACAAATTGATACTCATCATATAGTTCAACCGCAACTTAATGAGACTAATTGGAAATAAACAAATGGCTTATGCTTACAGTAGATGTAACAAAAAACATGCAATGACACAGAATCGGCTGCTAACAGCAGCCGGTTTTGGACTCAGTACACGCCGTTTCATTGGCATCAAATGGGATAGTAGTGGTACCACAACCGACGAAAATACCGCAATGGTTATCCCAATCCCCAATAAAGTCGAAAAACTCTCTAAAGCGCGTGTCATGCAACATACGATAAGTGTTGCCACAAACTGGAACTACTTTACCTTTAGTGAGAACATGCCCCTTATCAAATTTGAGCACCTCTTCGTGGAAGGGTATACCCCCTTTATAAATCACTGCCTGACCATAATCTTCGCAAGCACTCTCAAGCTCCGGTATTTTGAATAGCCGATAGGTCGCCGAATAAAAATTGATATGACCTACTCGCGCGGCAATGTCATCATTGTCAATCGTGATAGGCCTATCTTCAACAATACGAGGATCAAGAAAACCCGCCTTCTTAGCCAGATTTTCAAAATCATTCCAATACAATGCGCCAGACAAGCACTCACCATAAAGCACCGGGTCATTAACCAATTGTTTGGGCACTCGCCTATCCGCATAGACATCAGAAAAATACATTTCTCCGCCCGGCTTCAGCAAGCGATAGGCTTGTCTCAGCACAGACTCTTTATCTGGTGACAAATTAATAACGCAATTGGATACGATGATGTCAAAGCTATTAGGTGCTAAATCAAGCTCATCCAACTTCTCGATATAACCGGTCAAAAAATTAACATTAGGACGGCTATAGCCAAACGCTTCTTGATGATATTCCACATATTTTTGGGCTACCGCTAATTGCTCCGCTGTCATATCAACACCAACCACATCGCCTTGTTCACCAACAAACTGGGATAAAACATAGCAATCTCGGCCTGAGCCGCTACCCAGGTCTAAGATACGAGCACCACTAAGCAACTCTGGGATAATCAATCCGCAGCCATAAAATTTAGCCAGCACTTCGTCATGAATAAGCGTCAATGCATCTTTCAGATGTCTCGGCAAGCCATCGTCCACACAGCATGCATTCGTCTTTAGATCATCGGAGGTTTGCAGTATCTTGCCATAGTATGCTTTAACTTCGTCATGCATTATTTATTTACCTATATTTATTTACCTATATTTATTTACCTATATTTATTTACCTATTTTTCTCTTACTTTGTTTGTATGTAATATTAGCGTTTGTATTTAATCTCAGTTATAGGTTTTTAACGGGTATAAATGGGGTAAAACAGGTCTTCGCAATCGTAATCTTTGCCACAATTAACTTTGTCATAATAAGCTAAGGCTGGTTCAAATCCCAATCATAGTGGTATTCAATATCACCACGAAACTGCCGCAAACGCTCTTTCAGCTTGCTGTCGGCGTATTGCCCCAAATGTCGCATTAGATTGGCCTCACTATCACCAAAGTCTTCTATGTACCATTTGTAGATGCTCGATAACCAAAGTTCGCCATCTTTAAATGCCACCGCACGCCGATGGTTAACATAGTCTTTCGCTGCCCCCTCGAGTAATTGCTCGGTATTGGCAGCAGTATATGCTGTACCCAATAAGTTAGGACAGCTTAAACTGGCACAGTTAACAGCATAGTGAATACGGTTATCACGCCAAATGGGCCGCAATATGCGGTGCTCAATATCATTCAACGTTAATGAACGGCCAGCAATATCAGTGACTACATCGTCCCAAGGGCCAAACCCAAACAAGCCATCACGGATTTTGGTGATAGATTTGACGGGATAATGCTGTATAACTAAGTCAACTGTCAGAGCATTATAAAGATTAATCCAATAGGCTTTCTGCTCTGCTTGATTGTAAACACGCGGGTCAATCGCCGTTTGCCGATCAATATACTGTTCAAGCAACGCACGATCAGAGGGTTTAATTCCCTTATAATCGAATCGGTAAATACCACTTGGATGATCTCGCACCAAATTACGATTCAAGACTTGCTGCCACAGACTATGATCAATTGATTTAGCATTCTGCTCATTGCTTTTCTGCCAAAAAGCATCAAGCTTTGCACTCGGCGCAGCGACAGCATGGTACGATAAAAGACATAAAAAAATAATAATGAGTCGCTTAAAGCAATCCACAGCAAACACGTTCAATTCCATAGCCCTCAGTTTACAAACTTAAGATTAAGCATTAAATAAGCAAATTTGCCTGATAATGCCGTACTGTTTTATCCCGGTTTTATCCCAGCCTCGGTATAGACCCCATGGTCGTGATTGCTGCTTCGCTTTTATTAAAAGCAATAACAGCCCACTAGCAACGCGTAGGAATCAAGTGTGCCTTACTATTGACATAAAGTGATTATTTTTGCGGAGTATACCACTTGCGTTAGCCTTAAATCATTCACTATTGTCTTTCACTCACACTCAGACTAATACACGTGTAAAGTGTTACAAAACCTACAACTTAATCGCAATTTATAGGACAATAGGCCTTAGGTAGAGTTCTAAAACTCTAGGACACCTCTGAATAATGAGGAGGTGCCCTAGATAAATAATCTGTTGTGGATAACCACTATGAAGAGCCTGGCGCTTCCTAACTCAATGCGATTCATTAATGTAACCACTCCTGGTGATGCAGGTATGCTAGAAGTACTCGATACCGCCTTGCCCGTTGTAAAAGAAGATGAATTATTAATTAAAGTCGCCGCTGCAGGTGTAAACCGTCCGGATATTATTCAACGTCAAGGCCACTACCCTCCGCCTCCCGGCGCTTCGCCAATTCTAGGGCTCGAAGTAGCAGGCACCGTCGTGGCAATCGGCGCCCAAGTTGATAACTGGCAATTGGAACAAACTGTCTGCGCACTCACCAATGGCGGCGGCTACGCCGAGTATGTCGCGGTGCCGGCAAGCCAGTGTTTGAAAGTCCCCTCAACTCTTTCGTTAGACGAAGCAGCCGCTATACCCGAAACTTACTTCACGGTCTGGTTCAACCTATTCTCCCCAGGCCTTATAAGGCAAGACACTTTGTTTCTGGTTCATGGCGGTTCTAGCGGCATTGGTTCAACCGCCATTCAGCTAGCCAAAGCCTGGGGAGCCACGGCCATCACCACCGTAGGTAACCAAGCCAAAAGCGACTTTTGCCGTAGCTTAGGCGCAGATCATGTCATCAATTACCAAGAACAAGACTTTGTAGCGGCCATCACCGACCTTTACCAAGGTAAAGGCGTTGATATCATCTTAGATATGGTAGGTGGTAACTATGTTAGCAAAAATATCAAAATTGCAGCCCGTAACGGCCACATTATTTCTATCGCGTTTTTACAAGGTGCGAAAGTTGAAGTGAATCTAGCGCCTATGATGATAAAACGTCTAACCTTAACGGGTTCTACTTTGAGACCTCAACCATCTCATTGTAAAGCACAGATAGCACAGGCATTAGAAGACAAAATTTGGCCGCTATTCGAGCAACAAAAATTAATTGTGCCTATCGATAGTCGTTACCGTTTCGATGACGTTGCCAGCGCCCATCATCGCATGGAATCAGGCCAACATATGGGTAAAATTATATTATTGCCGTAGCATTAAATTAGGCAAAAAGGTAAACCTATTCGAAATCTACCTATTCAAATTCTATTTGGAAACCAATAGCTTGAAGCAGGACCGAATAGCGCTAAAAACATTTGATCATAACCTATGAATACAAAAAATCGATCGAGCCGCCTCGTTTACTCCACCGAGTTAGGCCGTATCAAATCCGACAATACTCCAGCCAAACAGTTGCCCGAGGGAGATGGCACTCTTTATATACGCCGCGAAACCAAGGGTCGCAAAGGTAAAGGAGTCACTACAATAAGCGGATTGTTAGTGGACGATGCTGAACGAAAAAAAATTGCCAAACAACTCAAGCAACTGTGCTCTACTGGCGGCTCTGTCAAAAACGGTGTTATTGAAATCCAAGGCGATCACCGCGAAACACTCAAAGCAAAGCTCACTGAAATGGGGTTTACAGTAAAACTAGCTGGGGGTTAATCTTCAGTTGTAACAACACCCATTTTGGCAACACTTTGTCTCAACAGTACACAAGATCCAATACACACTATCATAGTGGGAAGGAGCCGCGCATGAACGATCAGCCACTAACGCCAGAACTGATGCAAGCACTGGCTCACTATACAATGCCTTTTGGTAAATACAAAGGACAGCGACTAATAAGCTTGCCCGAGCCGTATCTCGTGTGGTTCGCACAGCAAGGCTTTCCCGACGGCAAGCTGGGTGAATTAATGCAATGGGTCTATGAGATCAAAACCAACGGCTTGGAGTACCTATTCGAACCGCTGTTAGAGCAACCCCACGACAGTTGATGTCAAAAACACTGGGAAGATTAACTAAACAAAAAACAATCAAAGATGGTGATCGTTGATGAATCTATATCAGATTAACAGTGGATTAATACTGCACTGATGCCAAACACAGGCGTGATAAGCTTCTAGTAATCCTATATTTTTCTACAACTTAGTCTACACTTAAGCTAGATTTTGACACAACCAGCCGTTACCAAACAAGCTAGTTGATATCAACGACAAACCGTTAATTTATCGGATAATAAACACGATCGAGCATAATATGACAACTGCCCTCGACATACTGGATACAATTGCAAAGGTCGGCGTCGGCGCTTTGGTATCGGGCATAACATCTGTTTATATTTTAAAAAAGAAACAGCATGGTGA
>JANQMK010000105.1 GCA_028280085.1 Pseudomonadales bacterium | reverse complement strand
GTTGATAGCGCCGATCGCGATGGAAGATGGTCTGCGTTTTGCGATACGCGAAGGTGGTCGAACGGTAGGCGCTGGTGTCGTCAGTAAGATTATTGAATAAATACAATCTTGCTAACTAAATGGATGGGCGGAGGCGTTTTTGTGCGAGTTCCGCTTTTCTGTGTTATAGGCCAGTAGTTCAATTGGTAGTGCACCGGTCTCCAAAACCGGGTGTTGGGGGTTCGAGTCCCTCCTGGCCTGCCATTTCATATTTTTGTGCTATCTTGTGTCTTGTGCTGAATAATTGATACTGGATAGCTTGAGTGGGGAATTTTTGCCCTTTTGTAGTATGATGATAGCGAAAGCTAGCAGTACGGTGTGAGGGAATAGTCTGGTCCATGGTTGCAAAAGCTGAAGAACAAGTCTTTCGTCTTGATGGGTTAAAGTGGTTATTGGTCCTCGCTTTAGTCGCTGGCGGTGTTTACGGTAATTCATTTTATGCTGCGGAGCCTATTTTATATAGAGCTTTGGCGCTAGTTGCTGTTGGTATTGTAGCAATATTGATTGCATTGCAAACAGAGAAAGGTCATGCTTTTTCCAACTTGGCCAAGGAAGCGCGGACTGAAATCAGAAAAGTGGTTTGGCCCACCAGGCAAGAAGCCGCTCAAACAACCATGATTGTTGTTGGAGTGGTTATTGTAATGGCAATTTTACTATTCGGTTTAGATACACTGTTGAGCTGGATTGTTGAACTTATCATTGGATGAGTTGCCCAGTTACTTATGCTACTTATGCCTCGTCATATACTTTAGTTAAGTTAAAGGAAAGTCATGCCAAAACGTTGGTTTGTAGTTCATGCCTATTCAGGGTATGAAAAAAAAGTGAGAAATGCCCTAGAAGAACGCATAAAGTTGGCCAAAATGGAGGATCAGTTTGGCGAAATTATGGTACCTACTGAAGAAGTTGTAGAGATGCGGGCTGGCCAAAAGCGCAGAAGTGAAAGAAAATTTTTCCCTGGGTATGTCTTGGTGCAAATGGATTTGAATGACGCAACATGGCATTTAGTCAAAGAAACACCTAGAGTAATGGGCTTTATTGGCGAAGATCCTAAAAAGCCTGGTAGCGTGGCGCCCATTACCGACAAAGAAGCTGATGCTATACTGCAACGCATAGAAGACGGAACAGATAAGCCCAAACCCAAGACATTGTTTGAACCGGGCGAAATGGTCAGAGTTACGGATGGACCATTTAATGATTTCAATGGGGTTGTAGAAGAAGTAAACTACGAAAAAAGTAAAGTCCAGGTAGCAGTATTGATTTTTGGGCGTTCAACACCAGTAGAGCTTGAGTTTAGTCAAGTCGAAAAGACCTAATTGTGTAATAAATGCTATTGTCTCATGAGTATCATATTGCTACTCAAGGAGGCTTTTGCATTTATGGATTAAAAATACAGCGCAAGCTGTCAACAAATATGGGGAGATTGATCACTAAAGCGGATAACAAGTTAATAAACACTAGTTGTTTAGCTTTAGTAAGGGTTGATCGCATGTACCCGACAGGAGAAACACAATGGCTAAGAAAGTAGAAGCCTATATTAAGTTGCAGGTCGCTGCAGGCCAAGCAAATCCAAGCCCTCCCGTTGGCCCAGCATTGGGACAACATGGCGTCAATATTATGGAGTTCTGTAAAGCGTTTAATGCCGCAACGCAAAGTATGGAACAAGGAATGCCAATCCCGGTGGTGATTACGGTTTATTCGGATCGTAGTTTTACATTTGTCACGAAAACACCACCTGCTTCAGTATTGCTGCGGAAAGCGGCGGGGATAGCTAAGGGCAGTGGCCAACCAAATACTAATAAGGTGGGGAAAGTAACCCGTGCACAGTTAGAAGAGATCGCGACGACAAAAATGCCTGATCTGACAGCTGCTGATATGGATGCAGCGGTGCGTACTATAGCAGGTAGTGCGCGCAGCGCTGGTCTTGATGTGGAGGGTGTAGAATAATGGCTAAATTGTCAAAGCGAATGAAGGCGATACGCGAGAAGATCGATGCAGAAAAGAGCTATAGTGTTGAAGACGCTGTGTCCCTATTGGAAGAGATTTCAACTGTTAAGTTTAAGGAATCTGTAGAAGTTGCGGTTAATTTGGGTATTGATCCACGCAAATCTGATCAGGCCGTCAGAGGAGCCACCGTATTACCCAATGGTACTGGTAAAGATGTGAAAGTAGCTGTTTTTACCCAGGGGCCAAATGCAGATGTGGCAAAAGAAGCTGGCGCTGAGGTGGTGGGAATGGATGATCTTGCCGAACAAGTAAAAGCCGGCAACCTAGATTTTGATGTTGTTATTGCCTCACCTGACGCTATGCGAGTTGTGGGACAACTAGGGCAAATCCTTGGGCCTCGTGGCCTCATGCCTAACCCTAAAGTAGGTACTGTAACGCCTGATGTTGCTACCGCAGTTAAAAATGCTAAGGCTGGACAAGTGCGCTATCGCGCAGATAAAAATGGCATTATTCATGGCGCAATAGGTAAGGTGGATTTTAGTGGCACAGCTATCAAACAGAACCTTGAAGCTCTATTGGCTGATCTAAAAAAGGCAAAACCTGCATCAGCCAAAGGTGTATATATGAAGAAAGTAACATTGTCCACTACTATGGGGCCGGGTTTGTTGATTGATCAAGCGTCCCTAGAATTTTAACAACAGAATTTTATTTAATGGCAAAGAATTTGGAAGGTTTATCCTTTCAACAAAAGGCTTTGGGGCTCTTTGTTGCTCTGATTTAGAGTCAATAAAGACGATCGAAGACCGTAGGTGTTATTGGATTGTGATCGGGCTTAAATGCTTGTATGAACAGCCAGGCTTAATTTTCATCGTTGTTTGAAGTCTTTTTATTCAAGCAGTATGAGGACCTACGCAGATGGTGTGATACCCAATTAAGAATGTTTAGTTGGAGCAGCACCGCACTAACTGAAGTTGGTTTTCGTTTTATTACAAAAAAAACCAACAGTTAGTGATTAGATTAACGTAATCTAATTTTTAGGAGATGCTTTATGGCATTAAGACTCGAAGACAAAAAAGCGATCGTTGCTGATGTTAACGAGGCTGCCATAGGTGCATTATCACTGGTTGTCGCCGATGCTCGTGGCGTCAACGTGAGTGATATGACCGACCTTCGTAAAAAGGCGCGTGAGGCTCAGATTAATTTGCGTGTTGTGCGTAATACCTTAGCGAAACGTGCTTTTGAAGGTACAGACTATGAGTGTGTTAATGACTTACTGGTAGGACCGTCGTTGTTTGGGTTTTCCATGGAGGACCCAGGAGCATGTGCCCGCTTATTTAAGGACTTTGCAAAAGAAAACGATAAGTTTGATATCAAAGCCTTAGCGGTAGGCGGAGAAGTACTGGATGGGAGTAAAATCGATGTGTTGGCTAATCTGCCGACTCGTGACCAAGCACTGGCGCAACTTGCCAGTGTGATAATTGCTCCTGTGACCAAGCTGGCTCGCACATTAAACGAAGTGCCAGCTTCAATCACTCGTGTTATGGCAGCAGTTCGTGATCAGAAGCAAGAGGCGTAGCCCACTGGTGTTTGACCATTGGGTTAATGCCTGTTGTTGATCGATATTTTTCAATAACTCGATCAATAGAGATTGCGGTTTTTTGTAGAATTCAACTAAATAGTTTAGGAGTAAGAAAATGGCTCTTACCAAAGAAGAAATTTTAGATGCAATTGCTGAAATGAGCGTAATGGACGTCGTTGAGCTTGTTAGCGCCATGGAAGAAAAATTTGGCGTATCAGCGCAAGCGGCAGTAGCAGTGGCGGCAGCACCTGGTGCTGGCGGGGACGCTCCAGCGGCTGAAGAACAGACTGAATTTGATGTTATTCTAGCCGGTGCTGGTGACAAAAAGGTTAATGTCATTAAAGCTGTGCGTGCAATTACTGGTCTAGGACTAAAAGAAGCTAAAGCGCTCGTCGATGGGGCACCGTCTCCAATTAAAGAAGGCGCGTCTAAAGAAGAAGCAGAGGATGCGAAAAAGCAGCTTGAAGAAGCTGGCGCATCTGTTGAACTGAAGTAATTTCGATTTGCATTGCTCGGAATTGCTCCTAATATAGATTAGGACTATAGGCTGGCGACCGGGTTCGCCGGCCTTTTCTTGTTCCTATTTCAAACAAATTCCTAATGTCTATATTACACACAAGGAATACAGCAGCATCTATAAAGTTAATTTAAGAGGAAGGTATAAATAACCCTTCACTCTTAACTGGCGTGCGCTGTATGAATGATCAGGCGAGACGTGTAAACGTTTTGGGTTGGTTCCAGCTATTGGAACTCATGAATAAGCTGAGGATTGCTGATGGCTTACTCTTACACAGAGAAAAAACGAATTCGTAAAGACTTTGGTAAATTACCAAGTGTTATGGATGTTCCTTATTTGCTTGCTATTCAACTTGATTCTTATCTCAAGTTTACCCAAAAGGATATTCCATTAGAGGAACGTGATGACCAAGGCTTGCACGCTGCCTTTAAATCAGTGTTCCCTATTGTTAGTTATTCTGGCAGTGCAGCGCTGGAATATGTTGATTACCGTTTAGGTGAACCGACTTTCGATGTGAAAGAGTGTCAGCTTCGGGGTGTCACCTATGCTGTACCTTTAAGAGTGAAGGTTCGTCTTATTATTTATGATAAGGAATCTTCTCAGAAAGCGATCAAAGATATCAAAGAACAAGAAGTCTATATGGGAGAAATCCCGCTCATGACGGGCAATGGTACTTTTGTGGTTAATGGCACTGAGCGTGTTATTGTTTCGCAGCTGCACCGTTCTCCTGGCGTATTTTTTGATCATGATAAAGGTAAGACCCATTCATCGGGTAAGTTGCTTTATTCTGCTCGCATCATTCCTTACCGTGGTTCTTGGTTGGATTTTGAGTTCGATCCAAAAGATCTTGTCTATGTGCGAATTGATAGACGCCGTAAATTAGCGGCGACTATCTTATTGCGAGCGCTTGGCTACACCTCTGAAGAAATGCTAGCCATGTTTTTTGATACCAATACATTCCAGATTGGTAGTGAATCGTGTTCTTTAGAGTTGGTTGCATCCCGCTTACGTGGTGAGGTTGCCTCATTTGATTTCACTGATGATAAAGGCAAAGTCATAGTGGAAGAAGGCCGCCGTATTACTGCACGTCATATCAAACAGTTTGAAAAAGCAGGTATTAGCCAATTAGAGGTGCCTAGAGACTATATTATTGGCCGTGCTTTAGCCAAGGATATTATTGATGAAGCTACCGGCGAGGTGTTGGTGGCTTGTAATACTGAGCTGACTGAAGAATTGTTAACGCTGCTGGTAGAAAAAAATGTCAAATCAATCGATACACTTTTCACTAATGATATTGATTGTGGGCCATTTATTTCTGACACATTAAGGTCGGATACAACCACTAGCCAACTTGAAGCGTTGGTAGAAATTTATCGCATGATGCGCCCTGGAGAGCCACCGACAAAAGAGGCGGCAGAAAGCCTGTTTGCTAACTTATTCTTTTCCCCAGAACGCTATGATCTCTCCGCGGTTGGGCGTATGAAGTTCAACCGTCGCTTAGGTCACTCAGAAGTGGAAGGTGAGGGTACCCTGTCAAAAGAAGACATCGTCGATGTATTGAAGCATTTAGTTGATATCCGTAATGGTAAAGGTGTTGTCGACGATATAGATCATCTTGCTAACAGGCGAGTGCGGTCAGTGGGAGAGATGGCAGAAAACCAATTTAGGGTTGGCTTAGTCCGGGTCGAAAGAGCGGTGAAAGAGCGGCTGAGTATGGCTGAGTCGGAAGGCTTAATGCCGCAAGATCTTATTAATGCTAAACCGGTAGCTGCCGCGGTAAAAGAGTTTTTTGGTTCTAGTCAGTTATCTCAGTTTATGGATCAAAATAATCCTCTATCCGAAGTTACCCACAAACGGCGTGTTTCAGCTTTAGGGCCTGGTGGTTTAACACGGGAAAGAGCGGGGTTTGAAGTACGTGATGTGCATCCTACACACTATGGAAGGGTGTGCCCTATTGAAACGCCTGAAGGGCCGAACATTGGCCTGATAAATTCATTAGCGACTTATTCTAGAACGAATCAGTATGGCTTCTTAGAAAGTCCCTATCGTAAAGTTGTAAATGGCATTGTTACTGATGATATTGAGTTCTTATCGGCAATAGTAGAGGCGGATTATGTTATTGCCCAGGCATCGGCGCCCTTAACTGATAAGAATGAATTTGTTGAAGAGTATGTTGATGTTCGGCATATGAATGAGTTTTCGGTTATGCCACGCGACAAAGTTGACTTTATGGATGTTTCGCCGAAACAAGTGGTATCCGTCGCTGCTAGCTTAATACCTTTCTTAGAGCATGATGATGCTAACCGAGCGTTAATGGGATCAAACATGCAACGTCAAGCGGTGCCAACGTTAAAGGCAGAAAAGCCATTAGTCGGTACCGGCATGGAGCGCAATGTTGCCAGAGATTCTGGCGTCTGTGTGGTGGCAGAACGTGGTGGTGTCATCGAAGATGTTGATGCCAGTCGAATTGTAGTGCGGGTAAATAGTGAAGAAACTGACTCCGATGATGCCGGTGTTGATATCTATAACTTGATTAAATACACCCGTTCAAACCAGAATACTTGTATTAACCAGCGCGCGCTGGTTAAAAAAGGCGATATCATTAGTAAAAAAGATATTTTGGCTGATGGTCCTTCAATTGATATGGGCGAGCTTGCCCTAGGCCAAAATATGCGTATCGCCTTTATGCCGTGGAATGGGTATAACTTTGAAGACTCGATCCTTGTGTCAGAGCGTGTCGTACAAGAAGATCGTTTTACCACTATCCATATTCAAGAATTGACTTGTATAGCGCGGGACACCAAGCTGGGGCCCGAAGAGATTACCGCAGATATTCCCAATGTAGGTGAAGGTGCGCTGGGTAAGCTTGACGAATCTGGTATTGTTTATATTGGTGCCGAAGTTGGTGCGGGGGATATTCTGGTTGGTAAGGTAACGCCTAAAGGCGAAACCCAGTTAACACCGGAAGAAAAACTACTGCGTGCTATTTTTGGCGAGAAAGCTTCCGACGTTAAAGATACCTCGTTGCGTGTGCCGACTAGTGTTAAAGGTACTGTGATTGATGTGCAGGTATTTACCCGTGATGGGCTTGAAAAAGATCAGCGTGCGTTAGAAATAGAGCAGCAGCAGCTGGATGAGGTGCGAAAAAACCTCAACTCTGAATACCGTATTGTTGAGGGTGCGACCTTTGCGCGTTTGAGGGCAGCGCTCGTGGGTAATAAGGCGGCAAGCGGCACGAATGTAAGTAAAGGCGATGTCATTACCGATGAATTGCTGGATGGTTATGGTAGCGATGACTGGTTCAAGTTACGTATGGCAGATGATGCGCTAAACCAGCAACTCGAAGCAGCTGATCAGCAATTACAAGAACGGCGAACCGTGCTTGATCAGAAGTTTGAAGATAAAAAGTCAAAACTGCAAAGCGGTGACGATTTAGCGCCTGGCGTGCTCAAAATCGTTAAGGTTTATCTCGCTATCAAACGGCGTATTCAGCCCGGCGACAAAATGGCTGGCCGGCACGGTAATAAAGGTGTCATCTCTGTCATTATGCCAGTAGAAGACATGCCCTATGACGAATTTGGTAATGCAGTTGATATCGTATTAAACCCGCTCGGTGTGCCATCGCGAATGAATGTGGGGCAGATACTTGAAACCCATCTTGGCTTAGCAGCAAAGGGCTTAGGGGAAAAAATTACGCGTATATTGGACGAGCAACGCTCTATCGCTGAGCTGCGTGATTTCTTAGATCAAATCTATAACCGTGGAGAAAGCCGTAAGGTTGATTTAGATGCGCTTAACGATGAAGAAGTTGTCGAAATGTCGCGTAATTTGACGAATGGTGTTCCTATGGCAACCAATGTTTTTGATGGTGCTAAGGAAGTAGAGATCAAAGAACTGCTTAAGCTTGCTGATATGCCACGTAGTGGACAAATGACTCTTTATGATGGACGCACCGGTGATCCTTTTGAGCGCCCAGTTACCGTTGGCTACATGTATATGCTAAAGCTGAATCATTTGGTTGATGATAAAATGCATGCGCGCTCGACGGGTTCTTATAGCCTTGTTACCCAGCAACCATTGGGCGGTAAAGCTCAATTTGGCGGGCAACGCTTTGGTGAGATGGAGGTTTGGGCACTAGAAGCTTATGGTGCTGCCTATACGTTGCAAGAAATGTTGACGGTTAAATCTGATGATGTCGCTGGTCGGACCAAAATGTATAAAAATATTGTTGATGGCGACCACCGTATGGAGCCAGGTATGCCAGAATCGTTCAACGTATTGCTAAAAGAGATTCGATCTCTTTGTATAGATATAGAGTTGGAAAACGAATAATTGCGACGGTGATATTGCATAACATGAAAAAGGTGTGGGATAGCTAACGCTAACAACTTGGTTTGCTATCCAACCCGTACAAGTGCCAGGTGGAGGAAAAGTCTTGAAAGACTTATTAAATTTGCTCAAGTCCCAAGGACACAATGAAGAATTTGATGCCATTCGCATAGGTTTAGCGTCGCCAGAAATGGTGCGCTCCTGGTCATATGGTGAAGTCAAAAAGCCAGAAACTATTAATTACCGCACATTTAAGCCAGAGCGTGATGGTTTATTTTGTGCCAAGATATTTGGTCCCATCAAGGACTACGAATGCCTATGTGGTAAGTATAAGCGCTTAAAGCATCGGGGCGTTATTTGTGAAAAGTGCGGCGTTGAAGTAGCGTTGGCTAAAGTCAGGCGTGATCGAATGGGCCATATTGAATTAGCTAGCCCAGTTGCTCACATTTGGTTTTTAAAATCATTGCCATCACGCATTGGTTTGTTGCTTGATATGACGTTACGCGATATCGAGCGTGTCTTGTATTTTGAATCTTTTGTTGTTGTTGACCCAGGCATGACTACGTTAGAGCGTGGCCAGCTATTAACAGACGAACAGTACTATGAGGCAATGGAAGAGTTTGGGGATGATTTTGATGCCAAGATGGGTGCAGAGGCCATTCAGCTCTTAATGAAAGATATTGATGTCGATCAAGAGGTGGAACGTCTACGTGAAGAAATTCCGCAAACAAGCTCTGAAACGCGAATGAAAAAATTATCTAAACGTCTAAAGCTCATTGAAGCTTTTGCGTCGTCAGGCAATAAGCCTGAATGGATGATCATGGAAGTACTACCAGTGCTGCCGCCAGATTTGCGTCCTCTTGTGCCATTAGATGGTGGTCGGTTTGCTACATCAGATTTGAATGATTTATATAGACGCGTTATTAATAGAAATAACCGTTTAAAAAGGCTATTAGATCTTAATGCGCCTGACATTATCGTGCGTAATGAAAAGCGTATGTTGCAGGAGTCGGTTGATGCACTACTTGATAATGGCCGTCGTGGGCGAGCTATTACCGGTTCCAATAAGCGTCCGCTTAAATCCCTTGCCGATATGATCAAAGGTAAGCAGGGCCGCTTTCGTCAAAACCTCCTCGGTAAGCGTGTTGATTACTCAGGCCGATCGGTTATTGTGGTCGGTCCTACGCTAAAATTACATCAGTGTGGGTTGCCAAAGAAAATGGCGCTGGAACTGTTTAAACCGTTTATTTTCGGTAAGTTAGAGAATCGTGGTTTAGCGACCACGATCAAAGCCGCAAAAAAAATGGTTGAGCGCGAAACAGCGGAAGTATGGGATATTCTGGCAGAAGTTATTCGCGAACATCCGGTATTGTTAAATCGTGCGCCCACGCTCCACCGATTAGGTATTCAAGCTTTTGAGCCGGTACTTATTGAAGGCAAAGCGATTCAATTACATCCATTGGTTTGTGCTGCCTATAACGCAGACTTTGACGGCGATCAGATGGCGGTTCACGTGCCCTTGACGATAGAGGCTCAGCTGGAAGCTCGTGCTTTGATGATGTCAACGAATAATATCTTATCGCCTGCAAATGGTGAGCCCATTATTGTGCCCTCTCAAGATGTTGTTTTGGGCCTTTATTATATGACGCGTGAGCGTGTTAATGCGCTTGGCGAAGGCATGATATTCGCTGATATCGAAGAAGTGCAGCGAGCATATGGTGCTAATAAAGTGGGCCTGCAAGCAAAAATCAAGGTGCGCATCAACGAAGTAGTTATCGCCAATGATGGTGAACAAAGTTCAGATGGGCGCATAGCGGATACGACAGTTGGTCGTGCTTTGCTATGGGGTATTGTGCCGAAAGGGCTATCGTTTGATTTAGTTAATCAACCCATGACGAAAAAGGCAATATCCCGGGTTATCAACCAATGCTATCGTGCTGTTGGCCTTAAAGCGACGGTTATCTTCGCCGATCAGCTGATGTATATGGGATATGATTATTCAACTCGTTCGGGCTCTTCTATTGGTGTTAATGATTTTGTTATTCCGCAAGAAAAAGCCGATATTATTCAGCGTGCTGATAGCGAAGTTAAAGAAATAGAGTCGCAATACGCTTCAGGTTTGGTTACTCAGGGCGAGAAATATAATAAAGTCATCGATATTTGGTCCCGTGCTAATGACCAGGTTGCCAAAGCGATGATGGATGGATTGGGAACTGAACCTGTTGTCAATAAGCAAGGCGAAGAAGTAGAACAGGAGTCGTTTAACTCAGTTTATATTTACGCTGATTCGGGTGCCAGGGGCTCACCTGCTCAAATTCGTCAGCTTGCTGGTATGCGTGGTTTGATGGCTAAGCCCGATGGCTCGATTATTGAGACACCTATTACCGCCAACTTCCGTGAAGGCTTGAATGTATTGCAATACTTCATTTCAACTCATGGTGCGCGTAAGGGGCTTGCTGATACAGCATTAAAGACGGCTAACTCTGGTTATCTAACCCGTAGGCTGGTTGATGTTGCGCAGGACCTAGTAGTAACGGAATTTGATTGTGGCACCACTAAGGGCCTCACAATGACGCCGGTTATTGAAGGTGGCGATATTATTCAAGCGCTAGGTGATCGAATCTTGGGACGTGTTACCGCGAAAGATGTGTATAAACAAGGTTCTGATGATGTTGTAGTGCCTGCTAATACTATTATTGATGAACGGTGGGTAGATAAGATTGAAAAAATGGGTATTGACGAACTACTCGTTCGTTCGCCTATTACTTGTGAAACTCGATATGGTATATGTGCCTCCTGTTATGGTCGGGACTTGGCGCGAGGTCATCGGGTTAATCCAGGCGAGTCCATTGGCGTTATTGCGGCGCAATCTATCGGTGAACCTGGTACTCAGTTGACTATGCGGACTTTCCATATTGGTGGTGCGGCCTCTCGTGCTTCTGCGGTTGACAATATCCAAGTTAAACAATCTGGTGCTATTCGGCTCCATAACTTGAAAACCGTTACCAAAGAGAGCGGTGAATTGGTTGCGGTGTCTCGTTCGGGTGAGCTCGCTTTGGCTGATGTCGATGGCCGTGAACGAGAACGATACAAGTTACCTTATGGTGCAGTCATTAGTGTACAAGATGGTGCTACGGTTGAAGCAGGTACCATTGTTGCTAAGTGGGACCCGCACACTCACCCGATTATCACTGAGGTAG
Source organism: Pseudomonadales bacterium (assembly GCA_028280085.1). Taxonomy (GTDB): domain Bacteria; phylum Pseudomonadota; class Gammaproteobacteria; order Pseudomonadales; family JANQMK01; genus JANQMK01. The sequence continues at coordinate 4,793 of JANQMK010000105.1, read as the reverse complement.
CTGGTAAGGTTAAGTTTTCTGGCATGGAAGAAGGCTTAAGTATCCGGCGTCAAACAGATGATTTGACTGGTCTATCAAGTATTTCAGTTATCGATCCAAACGAAAGATCAGCGGCTGGTAAAGATTTGCGGCCTGCTGTTACCTTGGTGAATGACGCTGGCGAAGAGTTGAAGCTGGCGGGTTCTAATGCGCCCGCACATTACTTTCTGACTGCCAATGCGATATTGAGTATGGAAGACGGGGCCCAACTTGGTGTCGGCGACATTATTGCAAAGATTCCTCAAGAGGGTTCGAAAACGCGTGATATTACCGGTGGTTTGCCGCGGGTAGCCGACTTATTTGAAGCGCGTAAACCAAAAGAACCCGCCATTCTTGCTGAGATTTCGGGCACTGTTAGTTTTGGTAAGGAAACAAAAGGCAAGCGCCGTCTAGTAATTACACCTCATGATGGTGTTAATCCCATTGATGGTAGCGACCATTATGAAGTGTTGATTCCCAAATGGCGTGCAATGACGGTGTTTGAAGGGGAAAACGTAGAAAAAGGCGAAGTTGTATCTGATGGGCCGCCAAACCCGCATGACATTTTGCGTTTGCAGGGTGTAGAAGAGCTTGCTAAATACATTACCAGCGAAATACAAGATGTTTATCGCCTTCAAGGGGTTGGTATTAATGATAAGCATATTGAAACCATCGCCCGACAGATGTTGCGTAAGGTTGAAATTACCGCTATGGGTGACTCACCCTTTGTTAAGGGCGAACAGGTTGAGTACAACCGTGTGTTAGAGGTCAATGAGCAGTTGGTCGCGCAAGATAAAATACCAGCTAAGTTCCAACGAATATTGCTAGGTATTACCAAAGCATCATTGGCCACAGAAAGCTTTATTTCAGCGGCATCTTTCCAGGAAACGACCCGTGTTCTTACCGAAGCGGCAGTTACTGGAAAGCGCGATTATCTCCGGGGTTTGAAGGAGAATGTGGTTGTTGGCCGTTTGATCCCGGCAGGTACGGGTTTAACATACCATATGGAACGCAAGCGCAAGCGTGACGCGGAAGTGGCTGCTAACCAGGAAAGCGTCACGGTTAGTGCCAGTGAAGTGGAAGCTGCCTTGAGTGAAGCGCTTAAATCTAGCGCAACTTGATGCCTAATATATCGTCAATATGGAAAGGGTGGAGTATATAGTTAGAGCACCCTTATCGCCTTGACGTAGTAAGAAGGGATCTATAAAATGCCGCCTCCCTGTTTTCAGAGTGGGGGCGCGGTAAAATTGACATGAAATTGCCGAAAATCCTGTCTATAACGGGATGATAAATGGCGATAATGTATTGAAATTTGGAGTTTACTTGCATGGCAACGATCAATCAGTTGGTCCGTAAGCCGAGAAAACGCAAAGTAGCAAAGAGCGACGTACCTGCGTTACAGGCTTGTCCTCAGCGTCGTGGCGTATGTACTCGTGTTTATACTACTACACCGAAGAAGCCGAATTCGGCATTGCGTAAAGTATGTCGTGTTCGTTTGACGAACGGCTTTGAAGTCACCTCTTACATAGGCGGTGAAGGCCATAATTTGCAAGAACACAGCGTTGTTCTGATAAGAGGTGGTCGTGTTAAGGATTTGCCTGGTGTGCGATATCACACCGTCCGCGGTAGCCTTGATACCGCAGGCGTTGCGGATCGTAAACAGCGACGTTCTAAGTACGGAACTAAACGCCCAAAAGCTTAGATCATGTACGAAAATTGCTGTCGGTGTCTGTGAACTTGGTGTCTATGAGTTTAGCTGCTGAGCGCTTATAAGGCGGCAGTGGCAATACAGTAAAGTAAGGCCAAGCTTTATTTATGCTATGAATTGGTTTTTTAACCTTTTCATATGGATTGAATAATTGTCTTGGGATGACCTGAATAATTGGATTAAAGGCTAAAGTTATGCCCAGAAGAAGAGTTATTGCTAAACGGGAAGTCCTTCCTGACCCCAAGTTTGGCGACCAAACATTAGCAAAGTTTATGAATCACGTCATGGTTAGTGGCAAAAAATCAGTTGCTGAACGTATTGTTTATGGCGCGCTGGATGTGGTGAAGGAACGTGGCAATGACGATCCGTTAGGTATATTTAAAGAAGCGCTTGAAAATATAGCTCCCATGGTTGAGGTAAAATCGCGCCGCGTCGGTGGAGCAACTTATCAGGTACCCGTTGAAGTAAGACCCGCTCGTCGTACTACTCTGGCAATGCGCTGGTTAGTAGATTATGCCCGTGGCCGTGGAGAGAAGTCCATGGCATTGAGGTTAGCAGGTGAGATGATCGATGCCTCCCAAGGTAAGGGGAGCGCAGTTAAGAAACGAGAAGATGTGCACCGAATGGCAGAAGCCAATAAAGCTTTTTCACACTATCGTTTTTAGGGCTTTATATAGTTTATTGCAGCAGTTTTCTGCTGCTTTTTTTTATTGTAAAAAAGTTTGCGGAGAATCAAGTCGTGGCACGTAAAACTTCCATTTCTCGGTATCGAAATATAGGTATCTGCGCGCACGTTGATGCGGGTAAAACAACTACAACCGAGCGGGTGTTATTTTACACTGGCTTGTCACATAAAATCGGCGAAGTACATGATGGTGCCGCCACCATGGATTGGATGGAGCAAGAGCAAGAGCGGGGTATTACTATCACCTCGGCTGCCACAACTTGTTTCTGGCGTGGTATGGATGCACAGTTCGATGAGCATCGAGTCAATATTATAGATACCCCTGGGCACGTGGACTTTACTATCGAAGTAGAGCGTTCCCTGCGTGTATTGGATGGCGCGGTTGTCGTGCTTTGTGGGTCTTCTGGGGTTCAGCCTCAAACGGAGACAGTCTGGCGCCAGGCTAATAAATATGAAGTACCTCGTTTGGTTTTCGTCAATAAAATGGATCGTGCAGGCGCCGATTTTCATATGGTCGTTGATCAATTACGTGAGCGCTTGGGGGCTAATGCTGTTCCTATACAAATGACCATCGGTGCCGAAGATGAGTTTAAAGGCGTTGTTGACCTGGTCAAGATGAAGGCCATCATATGGAGTGAAGCAGATCAGGGCATGACCTTCGAATATGCGGATATCCCAGCAGATTTGCAGAGTCAGTGCGAAGAGATGCACGAGTACATGGTAGAAGCGGCAGCCGAAGCCACTGAAGAGCTGATGGAAAAGTATTTGGAGGAAGGCGAGTTAACGGAAGAGGAAATAAAGGCTGGTCTGCGTCAGCGCACGCTAGCTAATGAGATTATTCCAGTTCTAGGTGGTTCTGCTTTTAAAAATAAGGGTGTGCAGGCGGTTTTGGATGCTGTTATCGAGTACATGCCTTCGCCAACTGAAGTTAAAGCGATTGAGGGTGTGCTAGATGACAAAGATGAAACGATAGAGACCCGTCCTGCCGACGATAACGCGCCTTTTGCTGCGCTTGCTTTTAAAATTGCCACTGACCCTTTTGTTGGTACTTTAACGTTTTTCCGCGTTTATTCTGGAAAAGCGGAGTCTGGCACATCTGTTTACAACCCTGTTAAAGGTAAGAAAGAGCGCATTGGCCGTATGGTGCAGATGCATTCTAATGATCGTACCGAAATTAAAGAAGTGTTGGCCGGTGATATTGCCGCAGCGGTTGGTTTAAAAGATGTTACAACCGGTGACACGCTTTGTGATCTCGAAAATGTCATCACATTAGAGCGCATGGAGTTCCCCGAACCAGTAATTTCTGTTGCGGTTGAGCCAAAGTCTAAAGCTGACCAAGAAAAGATGGGCATTGCGTTGGGTAAACTCGCTCAAGAAGATCCATCGTTTCGCGTGCAAACCGACGAAGAATCTGGCCAAACCATCATTTCTGGTATGGGTGAGCTGCATTTGGACGTGCTGGTCGATCGCATGAAACGTGAGTTTAGTGTTGAAGCAAATATTGGCAAACCTCAGGTGGCTTACCGTGAAACTATTCGCAAGTCAGTCGAGATAGAAGGGAAGTTTGTGCGCCAGTCTGGTGGTCGGGGGCAATATGGACATGTTTGGCTTAAGCTAGAGCCGCTTGGCCCAGAAGAGCCTTATGAATTTGTTAATGAGATTGTGGGTGGTGCTATCCCGCGTGAATATATCCCGGCGGTAGATAAAGGCATACAGGAGCAGATGCAGAATGGTGTGTTAGCGAGCTATCCGCTATTAGCACTGAAGGCGACACTCTATGATGGTTCGTTCCATGATGTTGATTCTAGTGAAATGGCCTTTAAGATTGCTGGTTCTATGGCGTTGAAAAAAGGAGCTTTAGAAGCTGATCCAGCATTGCTTGAACCAATGATGTCAGTCGAAGTGGTAACGCCAGAAGAATATATGGGAGATGTGATGGGTGATTTGAATCGCCGTCGCGGTTTGGTGCAAGGCATGGAAGATTCATCGTCGGGTAAGGTGGTGACAGCTGAAGTGCCTCTGGCAGAGATGTTTGGTTATGCTACAGACCTGCGCTCAGCGACTCAAGGGCGTGCAACGTTTACGATGGAGTTTAAGAAGTATGCTGAAACGCCGGCCAATATCGCTGAGGCGGTTATCAGTAAAAACGCGGCGCAGTAGCGCACCACAGTGATAGCGCGTTCATTACACATTACAGTAGGGTGCGCAGATCGGTACAAAACATTTAACATCGTATACAGAAATATTAAAGATATCTTAATCCTATAAAACGAGGCAGAACAGTGGCAAAGGAAAAGTTTGAACGAAATAAGCCCCACGTGAATGTGGGTACAATAGGTCATGTGGACCATGGAAAGACGACGTTGACAGCGGCCTTGACGC
>JANQMK010000070.1 GCA_028280085.1 Pseudomonadales bacterium | reverse complement strand
TAAAAAAGAGCTTCTACGTTAAAACTTCACAACAGCTCGATAAGCAATGGCAATCTTGGCTAAAAAGCTGGCGCGATCTAGTCAGTTACGGTAGCGATTTATCTGAGGTATCCACAAAAATGAAACAAACTAACCCAAAATACACATGGCGCGAGTGGTTAGTCGTCCCAGCCTACCAACAAGCTATGCAAGGTAATTACACATTGGTCAAAGAGCTTCAAGAAGTGCTTAGCTATCCTTATGATGAACAATCCTTAGATATAGAAGACAAATACTATCGCCTCTTACCTAAAGAGTATTTTAATGCTGGTGGTGTGTCGCACTATAGCTGCTCATCTTGATTTTGAATGAAAACAGAAAAAATGGACTACGAGGACTGTTTGATCTCGTTTTTTTGACGTTTTGTTTACCCCTTTATGCAAGACCTATCAGTTCAGCTGCTTACTTACCAACGGTTAAGTACTTTCTGCAAAATGATATAGCCCAAAGGCCTTAGCTTGAGGATTTACCCCTCAGCTTGTTAAGCGCTTTACGCAAATATCTTTCCACGGATATAATTTAAATACAGGCTCCAGAGCCATCACATATCTTATACAGCAGTCTCTTATCATCTCCCCTCACCTCTTCTCTTAGAGTCCAGCTATTGACGCGTTGCAATGTGATCAACGCACCTTAAATCGTAGTGAGAAAGTGTCCATCCTTATGCGAGCGCACATTTTCACTGAATCCTTTGCGCCGCTGTAAGACACGATCAAAGCGACGGCCGACAGCTCGCTTTATTCTGTGCGAACAAATGTTAATGGCGTTATACATATCGTTTGCTGTTTCTTGAGCTATGATTGGTGAGTGCCCATCGGGTTCGATTTTAATCTTACACATCATATCCTCACCGCCCTTCGGACCGTTTACATTCGTAAGGAAGATGTCGGTTCGCCGGATTTTATCTCGGTAAAGGCCTAAGACTAGCCTAATTCTTGAATCGGTATAATCTCTTAACGCCTCTGATAGCGTAAAATCGCGAGCGTGTATTTTCACAAGCATGATACAGTTACCTTTCCACGAACAATGATCTGAGTTATACAGGGTTAGTGTCCATAGTCGAACGAGGTTGCGCTTACTTTAGCTATCTGATCCTCAGAAAGCGTCTGCAATTCAAGTTCATCCCAGCTTTTGCCATAAAAATGTGGTTGCAAGGAGAGATCGTCATCGGGTAAACCAATTAAACCGGGACGTTTGAGCATAGGGTCTTCAGCCATGGCACGTTTGGCGTCTTGCAGTGCGAGTTGAAACTCTTCCGCTTGAATGCCCACATGTGGCCCATCAGGTATATTCGAGTCCCATGAATTTAACGGCCTATCAACATATTGAATATCATTGAATTCGCTTTGCATAACCATTCTCCTCTGTGGTGTCTATCTGGCCAATGCTTTCAGCCTAACGATAACAAGGTACAACACAAAGAAAAAATCGTTTATTATGTGTTATAAACATCGATTAAATCGAATAATTGAACTCTGTGATTTATAACTGCCCGAGGAATCTGATATGCCGGATACTATGAATTACAAACACCTACATTATTTCTGGATGGTGGCCCATGAGGGTGGTATCGCCAAGGCTAGCGACAAGCTGCACATCACCCCACAAACCATCAGCGGACAACTTTCGCTGCTGGAGCAACGCATTGGCAACGCCCTGTTTGACAAAGTGGGACGGGGCTTGCAGTTGACGGAAACTGGCCGTTTGGTGTTGCGTTACGCTGACGAGATCTTTGAATTGGGTCGGGAACTAAACGATGTTCTGCGCGGTGCGCCCTCCGTAGGAGCATCAGAGTTTATTGTCGGCGCGGCAAGCGCTCTACCCAAAACCATTGTCTACAAGATTATCGAACCAGCTTTACACTTGTCCCATGATATAAGTCTCACCAGCCGTGAAGGGCCGGTTGATGCCATGTTAGCCGATTTGGCGATTCACAAAGTCGATATGGTCCTAAGTGACACGCCGGTAACCAGTGCCATCAGCGTCAAAGCTTACAATCATTTATTAGGCGAAAGCCATTTAAGTTGCTTTGCTGCTCCGCGGCTGGCAAAAGCCTATAAGCGACATTTCCCCCAATCATTGAATAACGCTCCCGTGTTGTTGCCCACACCTCAATACGCAATACGCCAGTTAATCGATGGTTGGTTTCATCAACAGAGTATTCATCCCATTATTAATGGTCAATTTGATGACAGTGCTTTAATGAAGTCCTTTGGTCAGGCAGGTATGGGAGTATTTTTCATGTCGTCCACCATTGAGGAGGAAATTTGCAATAACTTCAACGTCAGGGTGATTGGCAGGATTGATGACATAAAACAAAAATACTACGCGATTTCCGCCGAGCGCAAAGTTAAACATCCTGCGGTTGCAGCAATTTGTGATAGCGCACGTAGCTCCCTTTTTAGTTATTGAAAAGCGGCGATTGGTACGAATTTTTATTTTTCAGGTTTTATCATACCCATCTCAACAACGACCACATTTTTTTGTCAGCGGCTAGCCAGTAAAAAGCAGGTATGTGCTGGCCCATTATGCCCCCATGGTTTTTAGGCCAACAATGATGCTGGCATTAACTGAAAATTTTCTGGGGCCAACATAAAACATCGAATAAAACGAATTATTTAATAAAAATATTCGATTTTTATTACCTATTAATTCCTTTACTCTACCATTGATGGCAAACGCAATATGTGTTTTCTCAATCACAGTGCGAACAATCTAATTGAAAAGAGTTTTGGAGTATTGATTAGCTTATGAAGCATAAGGGCTACCCCTTGTTTTGATTTCCGGTTTGCTGCCTTCTATCAAACGGGTAACCCTCTTTCTTTATGATATTTGAGCGAAACTAATTCCTATGAACAGATAACTTATGCGCTCCTCATTAGGCAACCGCGCCAATTTTCTCCAGATAATCCTCCAACTTATCCGTTTCGTTGTACTTATCCGTCCGCTTCCAAATTTGATCGATACGGGCCGCCAACTCCAGGTTCTGACCATTATTCGTCATATTCGCTACTGACGCCATTTCATCATAAATCACTCGATAGCCCCCCCCTAAATGATCACCATTTTCCATAACGTGCCATTTGTTGTCTTTCATAAAGTAGAGCTTTTCTGTATTTCCCTGCTTCACGATGCGGATAGACGCCGCATCCACTTTATTCATATCCTCTATGAAATCATCCTCATCGCCATTACCAATGTCTGTCTTAATACTTTTATCTTCCCAATCCGGGGTAGGATCCGCCCAGGTTCTGGGCTTCGCTGGGTCCATATAGGCCTCAAGAGCAGGCAGATTGTCGTAGTCATCCGTAGCACGAAGGACCTGAGTCATTTCCTGCACCCGATCTTCGTCCCCGTCGGCAATCTCGTTCAGACCCGTCATGTAGCGAATAATGCCGGTATTGGTATCGTTGGAATCCGTGATCAGCTGCTTTCTCCCATCCTTAATAAATACCGCTTTCCGGCCATCCTCCGAAATAGCGATGCTGCCGCCACCCACCCTATGCACATCGTCTATAAGGTCATTGACGG
>JANQMK010000345.1 GCA_028280085.1 Pseudomonadales bacterium | reverse complement strand
AGGTGTGACAGATTTTCTGAGTGCATTTATCACAGATAATGCGCCGGCAACGCAGTCCTCTTTAGATGACTGTGTTCTTTGGCAAGTAATCGGCGATAACGGCTTTTGCTACTTAGACAATGTGGGGAAGAATACCTGGTACATTACCCTTAGCACCACAAGAGATGTAGAGTTTCAAGTATCCGCTTTGCTACGGCGAGCGCCTTTTAGCCGAGCGGTTGACATCCACGCCGAAGAAAGTGTTGCCATTAATGCCTTGGTGGGAGATAGAAAACTCTACACTCTATCCACCGAAGACTCATCTAGCGATGCCATCTTTACTGTAGAGCTTTCTGGACCGGATACTACAGATTTTCTCTACATCATGGGTGACCAACCTCCCTCAATAGATAATTATGATTGTCGCTTTAGAAAAAACCAACAAGAAGAACCGGTTTGCCGTTTAGAAAATGGCAACGTTGAACAATGGTTCATTATGCTACAAAGCGCGGTGGATGCCAGTTACACCTTAAAAGCCAGTTTCATTCAACCCATCGTGATGGAAAATGGAGATAGTGTTCAACATAGTCTTACCCATGACAATCACCGCAGGGGTAATATTTATCGAATCGATACAAGAGATTCCGATGCCAGTGTCGCTGCATCGCTTACTAATATCGCTATAGCCCCCAGTGCCGACTTGGATTTTGTCCAAATCGGTATGCAAATGAATGAGGGCACAGTTAATCCCCCATTTAAATTATGGGGGTGTGAAGGAGTTGGGGGTTTTGATACCGATGAACAATGCATCATGGAAAACACTACCGATACTTCGTGGTATATATTAGTGACCGGAGAGGCTGGTATCGAGTACACGATAAGCAGCTTGACTCAAAGTGAACAACCAGAAATTGTTCCACTCAATTTTGGTGAGACCATTCATGTAAACCAAGATGCGGCTGTACAAGCCGTTTATAGTCTACCTGCTGGAACGCCGGGTACGGCTTTCACCGCTATGCTTACGGATCTCACAGCAGACTTCGACTTATACGCAGACGCTGATCCTCTTATAAGAAGTAAAGTAAATACGGACTCTTGGAGTTGCAAAGAAAGAAATCACAGTACTAATCAAGAGATTTGTCGCACAATCAACCATGATCCCGCTGATGCTCAATACATCATGGTTCAGAGTGCGAATTCCGGAAGTTGCACTTTACTTGTGCAGGAGCAAACGTTGACGCCATTAACCAACAACGTTTCCGTATCGGATACCATTGATTCTCAAACAGTTAATACTGGCATTTTGTACTTTATCCAAGCACCCGCTGATATTGAAACTGTATCTGTTGTTTTAGAAAACCAGTCTGGCGCAGTGGACTTAACAGTGCGACCGATTGCACTACCAACAGGAACTGCGGCCAATTGTGTTAGCACTATAGATGACCGATGCGAACTCCCTAATGTTGGCGATACCACTTGGTATATTTTAGTAACCGGCGAACTCAATGCCAGTTTTCAGGTAACTGCAACTTTGCTATAACTGAATTGCAACTTTTTAAGGAAAGACAATGAACACCTTGGAAAAAAATACGATTATAAAATTAGCATTAGCACTCCAGTGTCAAAAAGATACTTTAGCATCGCTGAATCATTTATCCATTGAAGATATAGAAAGAATAGTTTCTAATATACTTGAAGAACGTCGGGGTCCACCTTCCATTTTTAATGGAGAAGCCCAATCAGATATAAAGAATTTTCACCGAGTCACCCATTATTTGGATAACTATTTCCACGAAGATATATCCCTAGAGAAACTCGCTAGCCTAGCTAATCTAAGTATCTATCATTTTTCCCGGTTGTTTAAAAAAATAACCGGAGAATCGCCTCACAAATACTTGACTCGCTGCCGTATTGAAGCAGCTAAAGATTTGCTTTCAAATACCAAAAAATCTGTTACTCGAATAGGATTTGAAATTGGCTACAATAATTCTGCAAGCTTTACTGAAGCCTTTAAAAGGATAGAAGGAGTCACCCCAACTGTCTACCGTAAAAAAAAACATCTACAATAATTTAAACACAGCAAAATTTTCCCCATACTCCGCAATTTTTTTTATATAAAGAGCAAAAATTCCATATTTTTCTCAATTAAATTTCTATAAATTTATTCTTATCTAACTAGATCAGAAAGAATTTTTTCATCGGAAGTGGTCAGTCCAGATATTTGATTTTATAAAATCAAATATTTTTTACTGGCCCAAAATAGAACTTTTATCTGGGAGATAATTTTATGTTATCTAAATACCTATCAATATACATTATTGGAATAGTATTTATTTTGAGCTCTTCAGCACACGCCGAGCAAGCCTTTCAGTTATCAGTCACCCTTCCAGATAATCATCAAACTGAAGATGTAAATAGTGCACTAGTTTCTCTAGTACCAGTTGTTGCAGAGGGTTATGAATTTGTGGATTGGGGTGGCGATTGTAGTGGCAATCAGGAATGCACTGTGGACATTCGTAACAATCCATCCATATCGGTCAATATTATTCCAGTAAATCAATCTATAGAAGTTCGACCGGATAATCCTCATCCACTGTTACTGCAAGCAACTGAATCCTGTAGCGATACCTCTTCACCTCACTGGGAATGCAGTGGTCGTTACTTACCGGTGGAGAATTTAGCCGACGGTGTTTACCTGGCGACTTGTCCCATAGGCGCCGGCGACTACCTAAGCTGTTACAACAACGGCCACACCTATAAACTGTTTGAAAACTTATTGCCGAGTGATGGTGTACTTGTATGCGATGACCTCAGCGCCAGTGGCCAGGGAATATCACAATGTGTCGGCACTTATGTATTAAGTACAGACGTTTTTCTTTTCCCCGGACAGCAGGCACCGCAACTGTTTAATTTACAAGTCACAAAAGTTGGTGAGGGAACCATTACCAGCAGCGATAACAGTATTAACTGTGGCTCGGACTGCAGTGAAGAAAATCTCCCCGCAGGCACTCAAGTTACTCTAAGTGCGCAGGCCACAGCAGATTATCAATTTGATGGCTGGAGCGGCGCCTGTTCGGGATTGAATAATTGTGTCATTACTGTTAATTCAGATACGAATGTGACCGCCAATTTCAGCTTAATCCCAATCAACACTTACTCCTTGAATGTCAGTCATGATGGCAATGGCTCCGTTATCAGTAATCCCTCCGGCATCAATTGCGGTTCAGATTGCAGCGGTACTTTTCCTGCAAATAGCTCAGTGACACTGATGGCAACGCCCACTCAAGGCTATGCTTTCAATAGTTGGTCAGGCGCATGTGCAGGCACTGTCATAAATACCTGTACCCTGAATATGGATGGAGACAAATCGATTGGTGTTGTCTGGGATGTTGTAACCACGTCAGCCACTTTAAACACCCAAGTTACTTTAACCGCGGATCCCGATGTTGTGCCAACGAGCAGTGAGCTGGTGAGCTTTGCTTTGCCTTTGGCAAAAGGCGTGGTTATGTCAACCGATGAGATTCGCGTAACACAAGATGGTATTGAACTGCCAATCTATGTTGAAGCCGGCTTGCGTTGGCATTGGACGGACAATTCCATCCGCTCTGTTACCATTCAATTACAAAATGTGAGCATGATTAATGGCGATATTACCTTACAAATAACCGATAGTGGTCGCAATACGGCGAGTGATTTAATAAAAGAAAATATATTAAACGCTTATGTCATCAGTGCTGATCCCAACAAAGCTGAAACCAGACATCCCCGTGTTTGGGGATTGCACGATCCAGTGTATTTGTCAGAATCTGGTCTTATTCCACCCTATAAACCTGCACCCGCCATAGACGATGCTTACCAAACCTATGTAAACCATATGTTTGACGACTGGGGTGGTACGCCGTTTAACTATCATTTTGATACCCAATCTAGGGGAGGTATTCCCTGGTTATTTGACCGGGCCTCCAGCCATTGGAAACTTTACATGCAAACGGGAGAGTTAAAGTTTCTTAAAGAAGCGCATATGGCATCCCGATACTATCAACGTTTTATCGTCACTGCCGGTGATCCCGCCACATTGGGCAATTGTTCCACTAATGGCCGCGGCGGCTGGTATCCTAACGATGGCGTTGATGGTGTGAGCTGCCAAGATGGTAAATTTATTTATACCCAACCCATCAAACTAACTTGGGCATTAACGGGCGATAATACCTATTGGGATCTCGATATCGTTAACGACATGGCTGAACAGGCACGTATCGGCTCCTATCAATGGTGGTTCAACTATCCTTACGATGATGAAGAGGATGGTTATACTGAACGTTCCCATGGAATTATTGGTCTTGCCAACTTAAACGCTTGGGAAATTACCGGCAATGCAGCTATCTTAAGCGCTATCGACAATAATATTGCCCATACCCAAGCACATCAGCAAACGGCTCAATCTTGGGATATCAATAATGGTTGGACGCCTATGCCAGGATGCTTCCGCCACTCGTGGATGAGACATGAAGACAGCTCTGCTATCCCGGCCCCCGGTCTTACCGATGATAGACGCTGCTCCCCTTGGATGTCGGAAAACATTGCCGATTATTTATGGCAAGCTTATTGGACAATCGGTGATCCACGTATACCGGAAATATTACGTTTCCTCGCTGAAGCCATTAATAACTATGCCTTTGATACATCACCACTCGGCAGCGCCGCACCAAACCACGGGTTTCAGGAAGCCTGTGGTAACGCTTGTACTTCTATGGATTGGTGCACCGATGGAGATCCACCTTCAGTTTTGTATTCCATGTCTGATGTGGCCTCACAAAATGCTCTGCTTGTAACCCAACAAGCCTCATCTAGGCCAGATACACATTTACCGGAAATGGTACTGATCTTAGCCGCCGGTCGATACTTCGAAACCAATGCCGGGAAAGCGGCCAATCTCGACACGAGAATGGCTTCCATCAACCCCGATTACTACAACCTAAGCTGCGTTAATTGGTATCCCACTACCGGGACAGAGCGACTTTATAATTGGCAACTGCGCGGCAACGCACAACGCACTTGGGATTGGGTGGCGCAAAACGTATCTCAAGAAGAGACCCAACCGGAGAACCCACCGTCCTTTGATGCGGGAGAACCCCAAGCCAACGAGTCCAGTATTACACTGTTTTGGAGCAGTGTCGCCAATGCCAGCTCCTATTTATTACAACGTTGCACAGACGCCGCGAATATTCCCGGCAGTTGCACGCCCATCCATCAGTCCAACAATTTAAGTTTTACTGACACCGAGCTGACAGCTGACACCGAGTACACCTACACCATTCAAGCTTGTAACGCCGCTGGCTGTTCCACCTATACCACCATTACCGTGCCAACTTTGCCAGATTCACAGCAACCCATTTTCTATGATTTGACCGTTAGCACCGGGACAGGTGGGCAAATAAACAGTAGCGATAGCACCATCGACTGCGGCAACCATTGTTCTGCCAGCTATGCCGAAGGCAGCCAAGTTACCCTTACGGCTACCGAGCAAGAAGGCTATTTGTTCGACGGTTGGTCCGGCGACTGTGTGGGGGTCAATACCACCTGCGTCTTGACCATGGATGGCAATAAGTCCGTCAGTGCAAGTTTTTCTATTATTAATGAAGGACCGATAACCGGTAACGGTTTGGTCTTATTCCAAGATGTGACTACGGCGGTTATTGATTCCTCGCCAGGCGTGAACACGCATTTTGGTATTTCATGGGTCGATGCCAATGCCGATGGCTGTCAGGATATTTTCATCAACAGTCACAGTAATGGATATTCCGCGGGCATGTGGTTGCAGAATCAATCTGCCGATGCTTGCCAAGGAACTTTTTCCTTTTTCCCCAATAACAATAATTACCACCAGAGTGCTGGCAGCGAAGTGATTGGATTCACCGCCAACTGGTTGGATGTGGACGGTAATGGGGGTCAAGACATTATTGGCTGGGGAGAAGTCTCGCAAGTTGCCCTGTATCTCAATAATGATCCTTTTGCGGCAAGTTATGGAACCAAAACAAGGGGCTGCCCCGATTGGGATTACGATTGGTGCTCCATCGTGGATGTGGACGGCGATAAGGACTACGACTGGGTCACCGCCAATTCCGCCACTACCAATTCCCGGCGCGTGGTGGATGTACTAAGCGGCGTTGAAATTATGCCTGCGCAAACCAGTATTGAAGGGATTCGCTTTCTGGTATTCGACGTTGATAACGATTCCTGGCCAGATATCGTTAATCCTTATGGCCTGGGGTATTGGTCCAACAATCAAGGGAACTCTTTAGACTGGGTAAATGCCTTCAATAACTTTGCCGGGCGCTTTGACAAGTCCTTTGCACAAGCCGGGGATCCCCCCTTTTTCGCCCGCAAAGGCACTATGCACAAAGTGGCCCTAGACTATGATCTCGATGGTGATCTGGATATTTTCTATGCCAACTCCAATTACTCTATTGATGACCAGCCAATGGAAATCACCCTGGCGCGCAATGATGGCAATAATCATTGGACCGATGTGACCGCAGCCGCAGGCTTTAGCGATTCACTTATGGTCACTGATGCCTTTTGGTTTACCTACAGTAACAGTGTTGTCGGTGATTTTAATAATGACCGCTACCCCGATATCTTGATGACGGCGGCAAGTACGGTAGGTGGTGAGTACTATGAGCACAGCCCCTGTACGTTCTTTATCAACAACGGTAATGGTACCTTTACCATTGACCAATCTGTGAACTGCGGTGATGCTATTGCTTCTTCCGTTTCTACACCGAGTAAAGAATATATTGATGTCTTCGATTACGACGAAGACGGTTTGTTAGACATTGCCAAAACAGATAGTGATCACGGTAGTATTCGCTCTATTGGCGTCTATCGCAATGTCACTGATAATAGCCATCACTGGCTGAAGGTACAGGTGATCGATCAGGGCAACCTAGTGGATGGTATTTCATCGCGAGTGACCGTCTATGAACCTAATACCAGCAACATCATCACCCACTATCAAGTGCTCTACCACAATTGGTTTGATCACAAACTCGTGCACGCCGGCTTGGCTCAATACTATGTAGTAGATGTGGAGGTGGTATTTCCCCACAACGGCAATACTTGTTTAATAGAAGATGTATCAGCCGATCAGCATATTATTATTCGCCATGATTGCAGCGCGGTGAACAAGGCTGGTGAACCCATCAATGGCGATGGTTCAGGGCCCGGTAGCGACCTCTACAATTTAACCGTTAGCACCACCACTGGCGGCCTGGTCACCAGTAATGACGCAGCCATTAATTGCGGTAACAACTGTTCTGCCAGTTATACGGATGGCGAGCAAGTTACTCTAAGTGCCGCGGAACAAGTGGGCTATCTGTTTGAGGGTTGGGCTGGCGACTGTAGTGGCATCGACACCAATTGTGCACTAACTATGGATGGCCATAAATCGGTCAGCGCCGCCTTTGCTGCTGTCGTTTCCACCTATACCCTACAGGTGAATACCAACGGTAATGGCATCGTGACCAGTAGCGGCGGTGAAATCAATTGCGGTAACGATTGCAGTGAAGTGTTCACTGCGGGTTCACAAATCACCTTAAGTGCACAGCCTGAGGCCGATTACACGTTTTCCACTTGGAGTGGTGCCTGCTCTGGTAGCGGAGACTGTGTTATCACCGTGAACGCTGATACCGTCGTTAACGCCACTTTTACTCCCAGCGAATCCGGCTCAGCCATCAGTATACGCCCCGATAACCCTTACCCGCTGGTACTACAAGCGACAGAAAGTTGTAGTGATACCTCTTCACCCCACTGGCAATGCAGCGGTCGTTACTTATCCGTGGAGGACTTAATAGACGGTGTTTATCTGGCGACTTGCCCTATAGGCGCGGCTGAATATTCCACCTGTCACAACAATGGTCACGTTTATAAACTATTTGAAAATTTATTACCCACCGACGGAGTTTTGGCCTGCGATGATACCGCTGCATACAATCAAGCTTGGAATGAATGTGCAAGCAGTTATGTATTAAGTACCGATATTTTTAATTTTAATCAATGATGATTGTTATGCCAAAACCTAATTATTAGGAAGTTTGTGAGGAAATTAGTATAGGATGTACAGGGCATGGATGCCTTTTTAAATAGAGCAACTTAGTTAATCAGCTAGCGAGTTCGGCTAATGCATTACACAAATTCAATTCAGTCAGTAAACAGCATTTTTTTTACAGATAGCGTTGGAGCAAAGCCACGAACATCATCAGAGTCTTCCTGATACAAAGGTTCAGAAAGTTCTATACTCAGTACATCAAAAAAACGCTTAGGATTACGATGAGACAAGCGTAATTTCGCAACAACAATTTTCCCACGTTGATAGGGACCATCGGCCCAATTGAGTTTGCCGGTAAGAGACCATCCTTGGCTAAAGCCACGATAAGTCCCCACCCCCACTAAATAGCCATCTGCAGATTTATCCACTATATAATGGGCCACTTCCGCATAATAGTGGCTATTCGACCAATGAATTTTCGTCCCCCATACATCCTCATTGTTATCAAAGAGATCGGGAGATTGAATATCATAATAGGCCACAAACAGCTTAAGTTTGCTGGATTGCAACTGATGGATATAACCTACAGTCCAATCAATTTCACCCGACTGGCTAGGATTGCCAGATTCCGTAGATGTATTGGTCCAAAAATCCACATAGATCCCGTTTGAGAATTGGCCATTGGCCCAGAATTGCACTACTGGATTATTGTCTATCTCCACAGCATTAGAAAACACATAATTACTCTCAAGTGCTATAGAACCTTGCCAATCCATATCCTCCGCCACAACAAAAGGCGCCTGCCATATGGTTAATAAGCCTATTACCAATTGTTGAATCTTTCGTTTCACCGATGCCACTCTCCAAAAATAGTTGCATAGCAGTATGATAAAACTATAGACTTTTGAAAATTAAATAATTTATATATGAGCCATGAGAATAACTGATGACTTTTCGTCAGCGGAAAAGCTAGACAGTGAACTTTTGCGCACCTTCCTAGCCATCGCCGAGGCCGGTAGTTTTACCAAAGGTGCTGATCAAATTTTCCGCTCACAATCAGCCCTTAGCTTACAAATTAAGCGCTTGGAAAATCTGTTGGGACAACCCGTATTCGAACGGCATGGGCGTGGTATTGCCTTAACTACGACCGGCAAAAGATTACGACCTGTCGCTCAACGGGTTATTCAACTGCTCGACGAAGCACAAGCCGAACTAAAACCGGATGGCCTGAGAGGATCAATACGAATTGGCATTCCTGGCGATTATGGCGAGGCTATCTTGCCACAGGTTATCGCAAAGTTTACCCACGACTATCCAAAAGTGGATCTGAGTGTACAATGTTCCTTTAGTGGCCGATTCCCCCAAGCCTTACAACGTGGCGAACTAGACATTGCCGTTTACCACGCTGAATGCAATAAAGCTGGATCATGTTTGCTAAAACAACAAAAAACTTTTTGGGCAAGTTCTCGCTATCATCTAGCTCACGAACAAGACCCCGTTCCCCTAGCTTTATTTGATCGAGATTGTTGGTGGCGCGACCAAGCTCTCGAAGCATTTGAACATGCGCAACGACGGTTTCGGGTGGTTTATTCAAGTGACAGCATTGCGGGCATCATAGCTGCTATAGAAGCTGGAGTCGCCATTGGGATGCTGGTAGAAACTTCCCTACAAGACAATTTTATAATTCTCTCTCAACGGAATGGTTTCCCCCAAACACCTGACTCCAACTTAATTCTAGAATGTAGAAGTGGGCTTGATTCACCACTGGCAAAGGCTATGGCAAGCGCTATTAAAGATGCCTTTGGTCACTCGGGAAATGTTTGAAAGACATTAAGAATAAAAGTTTCGTTTTCCTTATCAATATAACTAATGCACGGCACTGTCGAGCTCCATGATGGGACTGTTCAGTACCTTATCGATACTGCTATCAATTTCATGCCGTCTAATAGCATAGCGAATACTTCGGCTAATCAATTGTGGAGTGATATCATCCTTATAAATCATATCGAGAATATTGTGGGATAAAAGCTCGGCATAAAGAGTATCTTCAGGATATCCCGTAATTACTATCACTGGGATGTCATAACCGCTTTCCCTGAGTAAGTGAGTCACTTCTATAGCCGTTTCATTTTTCAGCCGATAATCCACTACACAAATATCGACTTTTTTAAACTTAACGATCTGCAAAGCCTCTTCACCTGTTTGCGCCAAATGCATCTCATAAGCACAATCTGTACAGCGCATAAATTGTTTTTGCACTAGCAATATATCTGCGTCGTTGTCATCTACTAGAAGTACATCCAACTTCTGCCTAAATGGCTGGGTATCAAGTAAATCCAAAGCATTACGGATACTATTGTGTAACTCTCTATAAGTAACATTTAAAGCAGATTCAAAAAAATTACTCTGCGATTCGTCTTTAAATATAATCGTTACTCCAGCGATAACTTCCTGTTCAGGTAAAACATAGGGAACAATCGCCATCGTCCATTGCCGATCTTGTTCAGTAATATCTTTTTGCACAGGTAATTTTGTTTTTATAGCCTGATTAATATCGTCCATAAATTTTTCATAGGTAAAAGATAAGGAAACATGGAAAATTGAACACATAATGTCGGCTTCTGATAAATCCATATACTCAGTAGCTGTAGAAGTAAAACAGCGAATCAACAAGTTACTGTCCAAAAAAATAACACCGAAGTCAATAAACCTCAATACATGATCGAGATCCCGTTTGACCTGTACAACTTCAGAGATTTGTTTTTGGTTTTCTACAGTGGTTTGATGGAGTTTTTGTTTAACTAACCAAAGGTCTTTTTCAGCGGTCGCCATATCCCCAAGCGCAATCTGCAAGTATTCTCTACTTCTCTTAAGTTGCTGCTCCAAATATTGGATACGCTCATTAACTTGTTCCGGCCGACTAGGCAAAACTCTTTGGTCATAACTCTCCGACAACAAAGGACGATAGAGAGAACGAGAGAGGTATTGTCCTATCTTATCAGGGGGTAGCATAATATTGACCCCGCTGATATCAACCCCCATAGGGTTTGTATCACTATACTCACCCAAACTCGGTTGCTCTACTATTACGGAGCCACCCAATGTCCGCAATACTTTTAGCCCACCATTGCCATCAGCACCTGTGCCCTCTAATAAAATACCAATCGCTTTACGTTGATGACGTTTTGCTAAGGCACAAAAAAAAGTATCTATAGGCAAATTGAGATCTATATCTGATGTTGCATCGCTTAGTGATATGCAATCGGAAGCCACTATTGCTGTTTTGTGTAAAGGCACCCAATAAATCGAGTTTGCTTCAACAAACATACCATCCTCCGCCTTGCGAATGGGCATTCTAGTATGTTGACGCAATTGTTCTATTTTAGAGCTCGTAAAAGCCAATGACATACCGGATGCCAGTATGAAACAGGCACCAATATCGCAATCAAGATTTTGCAATAATACTTGTAAAGCTTGTATATGGTCGACAGAAAAACCAATGCCAATATAATACGAGGGCGCAAAAGATTTAGTCATTGTGCGATTCTCTTTCAGTACTTATTGTTTTGAAGGCTCCTTATCCCGTACTGATACAATTTGTCCGCACCATCTGCGATAGCTACAACATCCTTTTGTTTATCCTTATATTTTGTCGAAAATAATTAGAACCTATCTCATAATTAAACATGATTTGCATAAGTGCTCTTTAATGTATCGATAATCAGCCTTTTTCGCCTATGCTATATTTGCATATTGCTAGCATAAACACTCTATCACTGCCGGTAAACGTTCCTATACCTAATATAAGAATTTACATGCCAATATCGCGGCTCCCCGACAGAAGGGTATGAATACATTACGTGTGACTAATAGATATAGATGACAAGACCATCTAAAAAGGCTAATAAGACGCCAACGTCCTAAGAAGATCTAATCAGTTAACTGAGCGACAGATATTATTTTTTTTACCATCGCCCGCAAACCATTACCTCGCGTCTGGCTTAGATGACCCATAAGACCTAGATTATTGAAATATTCTTCAATATCAAAACTGAGGATATCGCCAGGAGCTTTGCCATTATAGGCCGCCAGCACGACACCCAAAAGACCTTTAACAATAAAGGCGTCACTATCCGCTTGAAACCAAAGTGTGCCTTCGCTGTAAACACTATCAATCCACACTTGACTCTGACAACCGCGAACAATGTGCTCTTCATCCTTGTAACTATCATCTATAGGCGGTAATTCTTTACCCAAGTCAATAATGTATTGATAACGATCTTCCCAACTATCGAAAAAGCTTAGAGTATTACAAATATCATCTGCAGAAATTGTGGTGCCAAAGGGGTTCTGAGTATAAGGATGGGGAGTAGAAATAACCATTAGAAGAACATACCTGTTTCTAACTGGGCCTCTTCAGACATCATATCGCGATGCCAGGGTGGGTCAAAGACCAGATCTACATCGACCTGCGCCACATTAGGCACTTGTTGCACACGGTATTTCACATCGCCTACTAGCACTGGCCCCATACCACAACCAGGTGCGGTTAAGGTCATTTCTATCGCAACACGTTTACTGTCTTGATCAACTTTCATGGAATATATTAAACCCAAACTTCTTAAATTTACTGGAATTTCGGGATCATAAACGCTTTCTAAAGCCTGCCAAACCTGGTCTTCATAAATTAAACCATCACCGTGATCTTGAAAGTCCAACTTATACTTTTCTAAGCCCAAGGCATCGGCATCAGTACCATCAATACGCACCATATTGCCGCGATAAACCACCGTGTAATTACCGCCCAATGATTGCGTAATGGTGATAAAGGTATGGGCCGGAATAGTAACGGGATCACCCACTGGGACTAAACGCCCTGGGCAATCGCGCACGGTCGTGACGATTCTCTGCTCAGACATAGTAGGGAACTCTTTTATCGAACGCTGTATAAAATCTCAGACACTGAAGCTTTCACCGCAACCGCAAGCTTCTTTAACATTGGGATTATTGAGCACAAGATTGTAATTAAGACCTTCCTGAGTGTAGTCGATAACAGTTCCCTGCAAGGCTGCAACATTGTCTGGATCAACAAAAAATTTAACGCCATTATCCAAGGTGATGCAAATATCATTTTCCTGTGGTTTATCCACAGGATGGATAACATACTTATAGCCTGTACATCCGCTTTCTTTTAAGCTGATACGCACAGCCTTACCCCGGCTTTTTTCTAGCTGTTTAGCAAAGTGTTCAGCGGCTTTTGGCGTTGCGCTAATTACTTTATTCATATCATAAGTTTGCACGTTCATACCATGTACCTCTACAGCAAAAATTGCTTGGCTTTTGCCAAGGCTTTAAATAAGCGATCCACATCTTCTACGGAGTTATACATCGCGAAAGAAGCACGAGCCGTTCCCGAAATACCGTAGCGTTCCATTAAGGGCTGTGCGCAGTGATGTCCCGTCCTTATCGCAATACCCTGTTGATCTAAGAGTGTACCGAGATCGGCAGGATGAGCACCCTCCAGTAAAAAACTATATACACCCGCAACCTGCTTTGCCGTTCCCACTCGCTTAATACCACTCAATTCCTCGCCCTTGGCGATGGCATAGTGCAAAACCTGTGTTTCGTGAGCAGCTACCTCTTGTCGATCAAAACGGTTTAAGTAATCAATCGCTGCCGCCAGACCAATGGCACCGGCAATATCCGGTGTGCCCGCCTCAAATTTATAGGGCAGTTCATTAAATGTGGTACCGGAAAAACGTACCGTCTCTATCATTTCACCACCACTTTGATAGGGCGGCATTGCCTCCAGTAAATTTTCCCGCCCCCACAACACACCAATACCCGTAGGCCCAAATAATTTATGTCCAGAAAAAGCATAAAAGTCACAATCCAAGCTTTGGACATCCACCGGAAAATGCGAAACGGCTTGTGCCCCATCGATTAGTACTTTGGCGCCATAATAATGGGCACGTTGCACAATTTCCTGCACAGGATTAACCGTACCCAAAGCATTGGAAACATGGCTAACCGCCACCATTTTTACTTGTTCACCCAAGAGTGTATCCAAGGCATCGAGATCTATATCACCATTCTCTGTAACATCAATCGGTACTACCTCTGCACCCTTTTGCTGGGCAACTAGCTGCCAGGGAACAATATTAGAGTGATGTTCTAAAGCAGAAACTAAAATTTTATCGCCACTCTTAAGATTCTCTGAACCCCAGGAGGACGCCACTAAGTTAATGGCTTCTGTAGTGCCGCGGGTCCAAAGGACTTCGCGAGGGCTGGTACTATTAATAAAGTGTGCCAGCTTTTCACGGGCTCGTTCAAATCTTGCTGTCGCCTTTTCGCTTAAGCTATGAGCAGCTCGATGAACATTGGCATTGTAACTAGAGTAATAGTCCACAATCGCATCGATAACACATTGCGGTTTTTGTGTGGTAGCGCCACTGTCTAGGTACACTAAAGGCTGGCCGTTAACCTCTTGATGTAAAATGGGAAAATCACGACGCACTGTATCAATATCAAAAATATTGCGCACAGGCATGGTATTACCTCTTACTTTTGCAAACTCAGCCTTCACAATAGATGCCTTGTCAACATAGGGTCGCGGGCAAAGAGCTGAATTAAAAGTGGGCGCACATAATCTGTCACTGGCTGGTGCTGAATATCATTAATCAGTTCGTTGATAAAACCAAAGCTCAACATAACTTGGGCCTCAGCCGCAGACACGCCGCGAGTGCGCAGATAATGTAAGGCTTGTTTATCCAGCTGCGCTACTGTGGCGCCGTGGGCACACTGTACATCGTCAGCATAAATTTCCAACTCCGGCTTGGTATTCACTTCCGCCTTGTCGCTGGTCAGTAAATTTTTATTGCTGAGCTGCGCCGAAGTAAGTTGCGCTTGCGGATGGATATGAATACGACCATTAAAAACAGCCCTTGCCCGATCGGCAATAATCCCACGAAACACTTCATTTGTAGTGCAGTGGGGAACAGCGTGTTCAATACAGGTGTGATAATCCACATGCTGTTTATTACGCGGTAGGTAAACGCCTTGCAATTCACAGTGGGCACCTTCACCTTGGTGGTTCACTACAAAATCGATGCGTTTCAGTTCACTTCCCAAGGCTAAATTAAAACTGTTTAACAGGGCATCACGACCCAGCGTGATATGAACACCGCCAATA
>JANQMK010000452.1 GCA_028280085.1 Pseudomonadales bacterium | reverse complement strand
AAAAGGCACCGGGGCATATAGCGCATCAAAGGCCGGCCTCTTGCAATTGACCCAGTGTATGGCTTTGGAGTGGGCTCGCTATAACATTCGTGTAAATGCAGTTGCTCCAGGCTATTTCGTTACAGATTTAGCCGAAGAGTTTTTAAAGTCGTCAGCGGGACAGAAAGTTGTTAATGCTGTACCCCAAAGACGTTTAGGTGGCGATGGCGATTTGGACGGTACTATTTTGTTATTAGCATCTAATGCGTCTAGATATATGACAGGCTCATTGATAACGGTAGATGGCGGACTCGGTATACCGGCATTGCTTTAGTAGCGTTAGCGTTTTAAAGATAATAATTTTCACTGTATAGTTTTTACCAGATTGCGTCACACGGTAAGTTACAACTCACAGCAAGCATCGGGAGGCTCAAGTGAGAGAAACAAGCGAACCACAAGCGCTGAGTTCAAGTTGGCTTGAAATCCATAGAAAGGTAAAACAATTTACCGAAGAACGTATTTATCCGGCGGAAGCTATATTGCAAGGTCCTGATCAGCATTTAGCTAAGCAAGCTTTAACGCAATTAATTAATGAGGCCAAGAGTGAAGGACTATGGGCGTTGGGGCATGCGAGGGAAATTGGTGGTCAGGGCATGCCGTTTATGGATTATGTCTACATCAATGAAGTCATTGGGCGCTCGGAATATGGCCAATTAGTATTTGGCTCCTATTCTTTACAAGATTCAATCATGCTGCAACAGTATGCTTCAGATAAGTGGAAAAATGATTTTTTAACCCCGCTGGTTGCTGGTGATATATACCCAAGCTTTGCTATGACGGAACCGGATGTTGCTAGTTCTGATCCTACCCAATTAAAAACGACAGCCACGTTAGATGGCGACCAGTGGGTTATTAACGGAAGGAAATGGTTTATTACTGGTGCGCATATGGCTACTTATACCACTGTTATGTGCCGCACTGAGATGGATGTATCCGGACATCGTGCTTTCAGCATGATAGTAGTTCCCACGGACCACGAGAACTATAAAGTAGTGCGTGAAACGCCGGTACTTGGTATTAATGGTGGCCATTTTGAAGTGGAATTTAACAACGTCAGAGTACCGGTAGAAAATCTGTTAGGTGGTCGTGGAGAGGGATTTGTGATAGCGCAAAAACGGCTGGGGCCTGGCAGGATTTTTCATTGCATGCGTTGGTTGGGTCAAGCGCAGCGAGCATTTGATTTAATGTGTGAGCGATTGCATCAGCGCCAGGCTTTTGGTGATTCATTAGCTAACAAACAGCTGTTACAAAAATATGTATTTGATAGTTATTCTGAAATTCAGTCCTGCCGTCATCTCACGTTACAGGCGGCCAACCGAATAGATAAAGGTGATGCGGCTCGCTTGGAAATTGGGATGATTAAGGTTGTTGGTGCCAGTATGTTGCACAACGTTATTGATCGCGCAATTCAGGTTTACGGTGCCAAAGGGCTTACAGATGATTTACCGTTGGGCCGCATGTATCGCCATGCGCGAGAAGCGCGAATTTATGACGGTCCAGATGAAGTTCACGTGCAGTCCGTAGCGAAACAGATTCTCAAACGTTATCGTGATGATGGCCCAGGAATCGATTTCGCGGAACGAGATGCCGAAATCATGGTAGGGGAGAGTTCACTTGGATACTGAAGACCTCCAACAAAAACTAGCTGCCGTTCTTGCCCAGCAACTGGGGTGTACGGTCACTATTAGTGAGCTTGTTAAGTTGACAGGTGGAGCGGCCGCGCAGACATGGCGTTTTAATGCAGCATTCGCTGAGAAGTGTTTGCCGTTAGTAATGCGGTTAGCGCATGATGGCGAACAGTTTGACGGCGCATTAGATAAAAAGTCTGAAGCCTTGGTACAAGGGGCCGCAGTCGAGTCGGGTGTGCCGGCGGCTAATATTCTAGCGGTACTTGAACCGGCTGCGGGACTAGGCGAAGGCTATATCATGGCCTATATTGAGGGCGAAACTATTCCGCAAAAGATATTGGGTCAAAGTCGCTTTCAGGTGGCTCGAAGTAATATGGCAAAACAATGTGGAGAAATACTTGCAACCATTCACGCCGTTCCTTTGTCGGATGTATCTCTCTTGCCACAGTATTCTGTACCTCAGCAAATACAACGTTTGAAAAACAATTTCTTAAGCTATGGAGAACAGTTGCCGGTATTTCATTATGCTTTTAAGTGGCTTGAAGAAAGAATGCCGGCGGATGCTGATAGTTGTTTGGTACATGGTGATTTTCGTCATGGCAATCTAATTGTTAATGAGCAGGGTATCGCTGCGATACTTGATTGGGAGATGGCTCATATTGGTAACCCGATGGAAGATTTAGGCTGGCTGTGTGTTAATTCATGGCGCTTTGGTCGCAGCGATTTACCGGTTGGAGGTTTTGGCATAAGAGAAGATCTTTATGCTGCCTATGAAAAGAAAAGTGGTAGGGCTGTTAGCCCTGATGTTGTTACATTTTGGGAACTGTATGGCGTGTTAAAGTGGGGTATTATTTGTCTTTATCAAACTCATGTCCACTTAATTGGTAAAGAGCGCTCAGTAGAGCGTGCAGCGATAGGTCGTCGTGTCTCTGAATGCGAATTAGATATTATGGACTTGATTGCGGCTTAGGCGCTATTTGGGTTTTTGGAAAAATATGCTGTTAACACGTTATTTGGAGGGGAGAGCAGTTAGTCTGGGTAATTGAATAAGTTATTGATAGAGATAGAAATCGTAGACAAGTTAAATAAATAAAAAAATATCTGTCAGGGGGAACTGTAATGCCAATTAACCGCCCAAAAGATGCTGAACTTGTTCAGTCGGTTATAGAATACTTATCCGAAACCCTTAAACCGCAATTAGTTGATAATAAAGCGCTTTATTATAATACGTTAGTTGCAATTAATGTGTTGAAAATTGTTGAGCGGTCGTTATTGCAGGGCGATGAATATAGCAAACGTGAAACTGAGTTGCTTGGCCAGCTATTGAAAACAGAAGGTACCCTTGATGAGCTTAATGAAATGTTGATAGCTCAAATCGATAATGGCGAACAGAGCCTTGAAAATAAACAGCTGATTGAGACGTTATTAGATATTTCGATGGCAAAGGTGGCAATTGATAATCCTAAATATTCAACTTATAAAAAACTATCGAACATAAGCTAGTCGGTCTACTGAAAATAAAAACAGAGGTTGGTGGGCTGGCAACAATAAATTATAAAAGACAAGTTATAAAAGACATAGGTTACGAAAACGTAGATTACAAAAAGATAGGTTAGAAAAAACATAGATTATAAAAGACTAATAAGAAATGCCCATAACATCACGAGAATTGTGGCATTGATATAGTAAATTAAAAAAGAACATTGCAAGAAGTTTCGAATTATAACAAAGAAAAGATTAGGAATTGAAAATGCAAGGTGATATCGAGCAGTTGATTAATGAGAAGATAGGTAGCCGTTTTGATAACGATAATAAATGGGTCATCTTGAAATCGTTAAAATATAAAATGGCTATTACTAAAGGTATGCTAGCGGTCGCTTGTGGCTTGCCGTCTTTTGCGTTAGCAGAGTCGCCCGCCTTGGAAGAAATTATTGTCACAGCGCAAAAGCGAGAGCAAAATGTTCAAGAGACACCTTTATCCATCGGCGTAGTAGGTGGTGAGCGGTTGGAACAATTCAGTATTCGTACAACTGATGATCTTGATAACTTTGTGCCAGGCCTAGTGATTCAAGAAGCACCGCAGAACCTTAGTTCGATAACAATACGAGGGGTGGGTACTGCAGCTGGTAGTGAAACCTTCGATCAGTCAGTCAGTTTATTTATTGACGGCGTGTTTGCCGGGCGTCAGCGTGAATTTCAAACCTCACTGTTTGATATTGAACGCATTGAAGTTATAAAAGGGACTCAAAATACGTTATTGGGCAAGAACACCAGTTTAGGCGCCATCAGCTTAGTCACCAAAAAGCCTGGCTATGAATACGCTGCCAATATTGAAACTAATTATGAACTAGAGCACGATGGTGTCGGTTCCAGTGGCGCGGTCGACATACCAATGGGAGATCTAATCAGAACCCGGGTTGCTTTTAATATCATTGATGATAGCGGATATGTTGCCAATCACGCCACCGGCAGGCGCGTGCCTCAGCGTGATCAAAATACTATGCGTATTACCAGCATTTTCGAGGCGTCGGATGATGTAGAAGTGGAATTCATGTTTCAGTACGATGAGCTAGAAATCATTGGCGATCCTTTCCAAGTTTCTCGGGATACTACCGGTTTGGTCGCAGGCGCCGGTGCAATACTCGATCCAACGACCGTACCTAAACTAGATGACAACAAATCTTCCTTTGTTGCACTAGGGGATGGTGGCGAAAGCACGGACCGACAAAACTCTCATCGTGGGGCAATTAATGTCAACTGGGAGATGGGCGAATATGCGTTAACTTCTATATCTGCCTGGTCAAATTACACTAATGATCGTATTATTGATTCAGATTTTGTCGCAGGTGACTTTTTGATTACTACCTATGACACTGACTTTCAACAACTTTCACAGGAATTTCGTATTACCTCTCCCTTGGGTGAAAATTTCGATTTTATTGCTGGCGCATTTTATTTAAAAAGCGACTATACCAATATCAACTTGATCGATGCGAATTTTCCGTTGCTGCCGCGCATTCCAGTGCCAATTCAGGGAGCAACAACTAAAATATACACACAAGAGACAGATTCTGTTTCGATATTTGGACAAGGGACCTATCATTTTGACGAAAGCATGCGCTTGACCTTGGGAGCGCGTTGGACGGATGAAGGTAAAGATGCTGAATATGCTAGTGTTCTCACCCGCGAAGGCCCCGGCGTTTTCTTGATACCGAGGTTTGATGCGACACCGCTATCTCGCCGAGAGGAAGCCTTCGATGGCTCTTGGAACGTGCAGTGGGATTGGGATGAGGATACTATGATTTATCTTTCTTGGGCGCAGGGCACCAAGAGTGGTGGGTTTACCGATCAAGCCTCCTTGCCGATTGAAGCGGAATATGAAGATGAAATTGCCAGAACCAAAGAGCTGGGTATGAAGGCAACGTTATTGGATGGGGCTGCGACATTAAATCTTGCTATTTTTGACATTGACATTCGAGACTTTCAGGTAGTGACGTTCAATGGTTTAGGTTTTGATGTTGATACTGTTCCCGCAAGTAGTCGGGGTATAGAGTTAGATGGCTTTGTTGCCTTGTCGCCACAGTTGATTTTACGGGGAGGGCTTACTTACTCCAGAGC
>JANQMK010000450.1 GCA_028280085.1 Pseudomonadales bacterium | reverse complement strand
GGAATGAAAGGGCACTACGCCATGGAAAATATCAGGCAAGGGTTACGTTTAATCACGTTACCATTCTTGTTTTCTTCCACCATAACATGGGCCGCAGATCACATTCGATTCTCCGGTTTCGCTAGCGCAGGTCTTGCCATTAGCGACAACGAAGAAGATTACCTGTTGTCGCGCTATAACGACGAAATTAATTACCAATCGGAATCCATCTTCGGTTTACAGATAGACACCCGCTTAAACAACAAGGTCCGACTGTCTACTCAGTTGATTGCAAACCAAGACTCGGATTTTGATGTTGAAGCAGAGTGGCTATACATTAACTATCAATTAGGGCCTCACACTGAGGTCAGAAGTGGCAGGTTGAGGTTGCCGCTATTTAGTGCTTCACAGTATATCCATGTCCGCACCTCTTACCTTTGGATACGGCCGCCGGCTGAAGTTTATAACCAAGCGCCATTTACTCGCTATCATGGCATTGACATCATTCATCGTATTCCGTTTGCCAACACTGATATTGATTTACAGCTTTACACCGGTAAAGTCAACGATGACCTATGGTTTTTCGGCGCAAAGGTGGATAGTGAATCCGAAGGACTCTATGGCATAAATATAATTGCCGAGGGTGATAACTTTAGCGGCCGCATCACTTACGCCGTTTCAGATTTCAGCATCCACGCAACTGTTCCAGTAGAAATCGAAGTTGATTTTTTCTCTGCTGGCTTCCAATATGAATTCAATAAATGGGAAATCATTTCAGAGTATGCTCGACGAAATACGGACTTGGATATCATTGGTGACACCGATGGTGCATTTATTACCCTCGGCTATTCAATGGGAGACTGGACACCTTATCTCACACTAGCAGTAAGAAACTCAAAAGACAACGTACCTCCTACGTCGGATGCCAGCTCAGATAGTGTTACTGTTGGTATGCGTTACGACGATCAATACGGCCTTACTTGGAAGATGGATATACACCAAGGCAACACCGAAGATAACGCGACAGGCCTGTTTACTAACTCTACTATTCCCGAAGATCCGCGGGTCAGACTGTTTAGACTGTCAGTCAGCAGTGTGTTTTAGCGGAGAGCGACGATGACTAAACCCGCAATACAGCTGCGTTACAAAGTACTAGTAGCCTTGGTCGCGCTGGTAGTTAGCCTGGCAACCTTTGCTGGTAGCGTAGAGATAGCGGTTATTGTCAATCCCGAAAATTCAATAACCAATCTATCAAAGCGTGAACTTCGCCGTATCTTTCTCGGCAAAGATAAGAGCTTTACCAATGGCATGAAGGTACTCGTTAGTAATTTGCCCGATAGTGATCCGCTGAGAGATGCCTTCTACCACCATGCCACCGGTAAATCGGCCAAAAAAGCGAGACGCAGATGGGCAGCAAATGCGTTCTCTGGCCTAATTGAGTTCCCCAAAGAATGCAAAAACCAAGCGGAGTTGTTAGAATGGGTTAGCGTAACACCGGAAGGCATTGGTTATATTGATCCAGCAGCATTAAATAATCAAGTGAAAGAAGTCTATCGACTGAGAATTGATTAGCCAAAGTTAACTTAAGGTACCTCCTATTCAAGCCGTTTCAACTCTGGTAGTTTCTTGCATTAGCTTCGCTTTCGTATAATCATATATGCAACGATGTAGCTGATTAGTTTGTAAATCCATTTGAATCATTTTTTCCAGCTTTTTTAAATGTAGTGCCTGTTTCGGTAACGACCTAGAGCCCTTCTCATAAAACTTTCGTAGCGCAACATAGGCTTCGATCAGTGATTCTGCCTCAAGCGGCGTCACCGTTTGACTGGCCTGCTGTTTACTTTCAACAATATACTTTGAATACCATAAAGCGACGACACATAATATAAATAGCAGAAAAATTAAAAAAATCTCCATTTCAATTTCAAACCCCTCTTTACATCAACAGGTGTACCATTAAAAAAACAATTAGCTAATTACGCCTCAAAGATAGCGACTATATGCCTCCCTCTACTGCTTGCTCTCCGCAATCCACGATAAGCTGCCGTACCCGATCAGCCATTACTGACATTGCTTCGCGATCGGTACCACGCATCACCAAATTAGTACCATAGCGTTCATTTTTATAGAATGGATAACTACCCAAATCCACCTGCGGTATAGCCGATTGAATTTCAGCTAACCCCGCCGCTACTTGGCTCTCACCTAAATAGGCACCCAACGTAATGGATCGAAATGGTTTATCTCCTTTCACCTTGCCCGGTAAATCTCGCAGCATGGCCCTCGCCACCATCGGGACGCCTGCCAAAACGAAGACATTTTCTACCTGAAAACCCGGTGGACCATATTCATTTTTAATAAGAATTGCTCCCTCGGGTATTCTTGCCATGCGAAGACGACTACGCATAATATCTTCGGGAACATCGCGTTGACGAATAATCGCCTCTGCCTCTGGATGCATAATCATATCTAAACCAAATGCTTCAGCGATGCAATCAGCGGTAATATCGTCATGCGTAGGTCCTATACCCCCGGTAGTAAATACGTAATCGAACTTAACCCTAACCTCATTAACAGTGTTAATAATTGTTGTAGCCACATCAGGAACCACTCGTGCTTCAGTGACTTGCACACCTAACTCGTTAAGCTCTTTGGCAATAACCGCTAAATTGGCTTCTTGCGTACGTCCAGATAAAATCTCATTACCAATAATAATGACACAAGCAGTAATCATAAAAATATCCTTTACGCAGCTATGGTAAATAACCTCAGAGGACAGTAGCATGGGCTAATATTCTAAACTATCTCCCGTCCATCAAGATAGCCACCTGTAGTATTACGCCAGAAACCGAATCACCTCGTCGCGAAAAGCGTGAGAAATTTCAGGCACTTCATTGTCAAGCTGATGAAACGAATTAGGAAATGTCTTCTGCAGAAAGTGCCCAGCATTTTTGCGAATGGTTTTGTCAGTCTTTTTAGGATGCGCAAAAGTATCTTTACCACAATGAAACACATAACCTTTAATATCCGGACTAATTACCCAGTTAGCACAAGCAATCAATGAGTCTTTCATAATGTTGATAGCAAATAAGGGTACTTTAAGAGGATTATTCGGTTTAATGGGATCAACATAAAAATCTTTTTTGCT
Source organism: Pseudomonadales bacterium (assembly GCA_028280085.1). Classification (GTDB taxonomy): domain Bacteria; phylum Pseudomonadota; class Gammaproteobacteria; order Pseudomonadales; family JANQMK01; genus JANQMK01. The sequence continues at coordinate 19,189 of JANQMK010000450.1, read as the reverse complement.
CCCGTCGTAGTGACTAATCAGAGTTCGGTACGATATCTTATTGGGTGGAAAGCTTTTCAGCCGTTCGCCGATTAAGGGGCTCACACCAACAGCAGGAGCAACTAACACGACAGCTCTTACCTCATTCTGTTTACTGATATAAGCTCTTCGATAAGCGGCAAGCCCTCCAGCTGACCAGCCAATTATATTCATTTGCCGACTGTTCTCGTTATCGCCCTGGCGAGCAAACCGCTCCCACACCATATCACCAATATTATTGATATGCTCCATAGTGGTGTAATTCATCGAACCATCCGAGCCACCCTGCCCCATGTAATCAAAGGTTATCACGCGATACCCAGCATGTGCCAACGCGATAAAAAAGGGATCGTGATTTAACATTGAATCGCTCAGCCCCTGATAATAAATGACATTACCCTTAAAAGGTACGCTAGAATCAGCATCGATGAAACCTGCTCTAATTTGCAAATCCTTATTTTTATAACGGTATGTAATATGATGAATATTCCAGTAGGACGCGATTTGCTGCGTGTTCATCCATTCTCCCATCGTTGATTTACACCAATACATTAAAAAAGCAACTGGTGAGGTTTAATAAGTTCGTCTATTTATTGCCAGATGGTTATTGCCACGTAAATGGTGCTATGTCGCTAGATGTCACCAACCATCAATCAATTGACCACTAATCTATCACTTATTGAGCCCTATGCGAACTTAGCGGTACAAAAAACTTAACCGAACAGATAGCTATTTCTGCCGAGATGCCATACCTACAAGAGTACAACCCAACTGTACTTGGTCACATAGTATAACGTGATTTAGCGTGATTTCGAACCAAAAGTGCTACGACTACATAGGCAAGTGCTAATTGGTGGCACTCTGAAAAGCTTGACTAGAAGCTTTATATGCACAAAATACCGTACCGCAAGGATACAGTAGCGACAGAAAAGAAGTATGGCTATCAATAAACTGCTCAGTCAATTAAACAGGACCATAACTGAGCATAGAAAAATGGTCCGCGATATGCATAGCATTGGCTAATAAAAACTCTTCATAGCTTAATGAGCCATAAGCAAAGTGTTCAAACGGCACACCAGTAAAATTCTCGTATGTTTCCATTGCCAAACGTAAACGAGCAAATGCCGCTTCCATATCGCCATATTCTGGTATAGTAGGAGCAGAGGGTACAGGAACTGACAAATCGTGGACAACAAACCCTTGAGCAGCAAAACCATCAAAAGCGATAGCTCCCGCAGCTTGCACTATATCAGGATAAGTTTCCGGAAAACCAGACATGGAAAATTCAATGCTTTGAGACAAGTGAATTAACAGTTTATGCAAAGTAAATTCCTGATACATAACAACAGCAGCCTGGTTAGCTTCTATTAAATCAAGCTCAGCCCGCACATCATCAAAATCGCGAAAACGCAGATCCCTCCCAGCAAACGAAAAATCATTATCAGCACAACTGGACAACGCAGCTGCAACGCCAACGGAGGCGACAGCACTGGCAGATAACTTAAGAAATTGTTTGCGCGACAAAGGCTCTGTCATGATCGAAATCTGCTTATTATTATTCGATTTTATATTTTTACTCATCTCTGGCACCTTGCTTCACTACATACAACACTTACAACGTCATTAACTAAATACACTAGGGTAACTGAAAATCAAAATCCGCACTAATGTTGCCCCCCTTCGGCGTTTCACCACTAAAACGACCGGTAATATGTATATTAGACCGTGAAGTAATAGTAAGCGTACCATTATGCAGCATGATACGATCCGTTTTGTACACCGGCTTAAACGCCGGCGATTCCAACTCCACCGCCGTCGTCAATGTCTCGCCCCCAAAAGAAAAACTACCGGCAAAAAAACCTAGCAGCCGAGACATTTCGATTTTTAACATACTGCCTTGATAAGGTACCGTTGCAGAAACTGATTCATAGCCTGGTACGCCGACAAGAACTGCGCTGGTAGTCGAGGTACAAACATCATTTGTAGTAACGTTAGCAACTTCATTTGACTCCATAGCAAAGCTGCCCATCGCAAAATTCGGCGCTAATGACATTTTCTCAAATTCTACCGTACCTAAACTGGCACCTTGAGAGCGCATAGAATCACCGTTATTGACATCTATGCTACCATCCATAAACGGCGCTAAGCGATTGCCAGTCCGCGATAAGGTCTCATTATTGCGCTCTACACAATAAACCATATTGATGGTTCCGCCATTATCAGCGACAGTCGCGGAATTACGTATATTAACTGTTGCCACAGATTGCTGCGTAGTATTTTTTACTCGCCATAACCCATTGAGATCGGTACTGCCACTTGTCTTGGGCGGCTCACCTCCCCCCGTACAGCTAACCACCGTTAACAGAGAAGCCCCTGTCAGCAACACAAAAACCATTCTTACCGTCTTTTTTAGCCTATCGTTATATGAATTCATTATTCCTATCTCGTATTATGTCAATCAATTATCGGTAACTAGTCGGCATTAACAGTTTCCCGTTAACAGCAGTTAAAAGCTACGTTCTTCATCCCACGGAAAAAACGCGTTACCTACACCCTCAAGAGCGGACGCCAATTCTGGCATATGACGCAATAAGAGATCATTAATACGAGTATTCTCTATCCATGCCATTCCTTGCGGTGTATAAGTTTCATCGTTGTAATATTCAGTAAAGAATCTGTCCGCATGTAACCTACGCGAAGCCATCAAAATAAACACCTGAAATGATGTTTCACCAAAGCCATAACCTGGCGGACGATAGCCTTCAGCAAACGAGCCTATCATCAAATCAAGGGCTTCCACATCATCGTTGTAGACCTCCCTGAGACGCTCAGCTAACTCAGTATCTGGCGTCAGATCAGTAAAATCATTAATTGGATTTAAATGGATCAGCCGCCTGAATTCGTTATAACGCGGCACCCCTCGTTCTCGATCTCTAACAATATCTACCGCACCCAAATCAATATGCTGACCACCATCCACCGGGAAATTCATCAACAAATTGGGATAGTTATTCAACGTCAGCGAACCTGGATGCATATGACCAAAAGAATAAAACAGATCGGCTAAACTATGGTTATCCATCACGTTAGTGGCATTGGCAAATGAAATCTCGTCCAGAGTTAAGGTTTCTAGTAATTGATGCGAGTTATGATCCCTAACCTCGAAGTCATCACGCAATAGCGGATGCATACGATAAACCGCCGTAAATTCTTCGGTCAAACTAAAAGGCACGCCGTGCAGTTCTGTCGGCCCCCCCATAAGCCCACTAATCGCGCCATTGCCAGTATGAAAATCAGACGGAAAAAATCCTTCCCAGTTTGCGTTCATCGCCCGCTTCAAAATATTGTTATCGAGAATCGCGGGAGTCCAGTCAATTGTATGAATCTTGGCCTGAACTGCTGAAGTTATTAACCGAGCATGATCGTAAATCTCTTGATCACTCCAGTCTGGATAATGGGATTTCAGCATTGTCGCCACTGCATTGTGTTCGTAGGTAAAAAGCGTATGAAAAATATCTAATCCTAACCACCAATTTTCATTGAAGCCGGTATTAGAAACGCCCTTACTGGGGTCAACAGGCAAACGATCATCAGGGGTCAATTTTAACTTGCCGTCTACAAAAGATCTGACCTCAGCATTTTTATTTGCAGAGCTGCCATAGAGCTGAGACAAGTCCCACCAGGCAGTTTCAGTATTGGCATAGGCTGGTGGCCTGCCTGCCTCACTTGACAGTTGTGGATCAGGCAAGTTTTTAGTAATTAACATGGTATCACCCGCATTCGGTAAAGGATCATCTCCTCTGAGAGGCACCTGGTGAGGCGGCGCTGCATCGTCAAAGCGGTGATTGAACCAATCATGTATCTGAAACTGTATCCAAGCAACGACAAGATAATTCAGAAACGGTACTTCTTGTATACCATTGTCACGGGTCAACAGCTCACGTGAAATATCCCGTGGATTTGGGTTCATTAAATTCTCTAGATCGGGGTAAGTACTTTCGAGAGGAACATTGCGCCCCATTCTCATTCCAGCTCTACCCATCGCTGGTTGGTCAAGGTCATTACAACTGCCATCTTCACTTCTTGCAGTGATAGCCCTGCCCTCGCATTGCGGTGCTGAGGGAAATTCGACATACGTATCAAATAAATTATTCTCTTCCAACTTACACCGGTTATTCAATAACAACAGTAAACCGATCAGGGTGCCGTATACCCACCACTTCATATAAATAGTTCCCATATTCTTCCTTCCAGAACGTCCAATTGTCGTTATCGATTAAAAACAACTTTAAGTTTATGCCGACGCGGCAGCTTATGGCACAATTAGCCTATCATCTTATTTTGGTTATTGTTGGCCAGTTATCCCGTAGCTCTATGCTATAGCTATAGCCCAACGTGATAACTCGCTAGCTTAGTCCTTGTAAAGTTCCAGTTACGTAGTATTACTAGTAAAAAAGTTGCTTAGTGTTGTTAGTAAAATTGTATTAGCAAAGTATTATAATAAATATAGGTCGGTTATAAACCAGCCCAAGGCCAAACACACTATAAAATCTTTGACAATCCCTGTCTACGGAAATAGATCAAAAATAGCTGTTCTAACACGAAAAAATCTTTTCTCTTGTTAAGCAGTTTAAAGGGCGTGCAAACGAAGTGACGAAGAAGCGAGTCTACAATTTAAGACTATAGATTTACCCACCTAAATCAGAGACTTATTTTAGCAATAATGCAATTGTAAAAAATTTGTGAGTAACACCGTCAATGCAAGTTCTGATTTGTAAGAACTGTCAACAGTTACATAATGAATTGGCATTACATCCAACTCATAAAAAGTATCCACTATTTTACCAACGCGTCCAAACTAGTCATCAAATCACAATAACTTACCAGATAAGCAACTTGATTGAGATAGACAGTTGAATGCCGTGTACAATGTATGAATTAAGATTCGTGCCTACCACTTAACGAATCACGCTCTAACTGCCAACCTACACTGCAATTCAGTCATCCGGTCTATTATTAACACTTAATAGCTTTTAAATAAGAATAATTTCCTAGTTCGGCCTTGATTACCGTTAACAGTATTCGATACTGTGATAATGACCACTAAAACAGTATGCAACTATATAGTAATAGTAGATACTCGATGGCAGATACTAGGCGAGAGCTGCTGCCAAACAATAGCATTATCGCGACATACTCTATAACTGACTTGAAGCCTCAATTGCTAGAATGTTTTGGCTCAGCTCGACCAGCCGGTCTTTATTAGAACGTCATATTTGACATGTATAACCTAGAATAAGCCTCAGCCAACAAAAGGCTAAACAATAGACAAGAAATAATAGGGAGGATAATATGAAACAAGCCTGTTAACTAAACTAACCCCTGCTTATCAACGTACGATTGACAATCACCGTAACTCTTCATTAGAATGCTGCCTGCTTTTTTTTGGGGGCCATAGCTCAGCTGGGAGAGCGTTGCACTGGCAGTGCAAAGGTCGGCGGTTCGATCCCGCCTGGCTCCACCAACCATGACTAGACCATGATAGCTAATATTAAGCTGTCATAAACGTTAACTAGTCCGCCGTTAAAAAGCAGCTTCAAAGCACGCTGAACTTTTCTCAAGCCGGCATTCATTTATGGAATGCTGGCTAATGCTTAACACGATGCTATAAACTCTCTCCCAATTTTGGCCAAATAAAAATCGTAGCCACTTGAGTAACAAGCGGAAGTTATAACCTACTCCGGATAAGATGGCGTTTATCTTGTCTCCTGCTTTTCCTTGAAGGTAGTTCCTGCCAAGATGGTGGTCCGTTTTTAAATGCCCGATTATGGGTTCAACCAAGGGCCGCTTTCTCAGCTCTCGTTTAATCACCCCCACGACGCCTCGTTTTTGCCCCGATTTATAAACGCAATTTTTAGGTTGGTAGTCATGCCCTTTGTAGCCCCGATCAACATAAACCCTTTCTGGTTTTATACCTGTCATCTTTTCGTAGCTTTCCAAGACAGGTTTCAGCGTATGGCCATCAAATGGCCTACCATGGAGTGCGCTAATATGCAAAACGAAATGTCCTCGCGGGGCGCTATTGATACTGGTCATCACTGAAACCTTACAACCAAACTCATAAGGCTTGGCTGCTTTACCTTTGCCGATACATTCCACTTCAGGCGCGTGCCAAGAATAGATTTTATCTTTGCTGTGACGTTGTTGATGCCTAATCGTTGAAGCTCGATTCAATGACGGATTAAATATCTCGATAAGACCGCTATTTCCCGCTATTTTTCGACGGATATTTCTGATGACACGCCCTAATCTCACTCGAATAAACTGCTCTTGCCCCTTTGCTCGCTTCATTTGTTTCGCATGACGATAACGACCCGACATCATCAATGCTTTTTTACAGACTCGAAGATAAGATTGACGTAACTTAATGTTGTGCTTCTTGCATAGCTCAACCAAGGCGCATAAGGCTTTATACATCAACTAGACATCAGTGGGGTAAGCAACTGCTTTGGATTGGACCGTGGTATCGACAACAATACGTTTTAGCTGGTTCTTCTTTAGGGCCTTTGATTCAAAAGCAATGCCTAAACTTTCTTGCAGTAACGTTTCAAAAAAGCACTCACCCACCCGTTTACGCCAATGGGTCATTGAAGAACGCTGGATGGGAAATTCGTGCTGAAAGTAAATTTCACCACAAAAGTGCTGGTAATAAGGGTTTTCAACCCAGGCAGCACAGACTCGCTCATCCGAAAGCTGATACATGTGTTTCAGCAAATGAAGGCCCACCATCAGTCGTGTGGGAATAGCTGGACGACCTTCTGTGGCGAAGAACGGTTCAACTTCTAGCGCCAAATGATCCCAATCGATCTTGTTGGCAAGTACAACGAGTTCATGTTGTTCGTTAATGATTTGATCAAGGCGAGAGCGAAATAAATCGTCAGCATTTGGTTCATTTTGCGATCGGGGCTTCATGAAGATTCTCAAACTAAATTGCAAGGAAGCGCAAAGTTTATAGCGCTTTTCTTGCAATTTAAAGAGCGGGGGTTGAAGCTTAACTTATTGACGCTAATAAGGTTTAGGGCTTTTTAACGTCGGACTAACTATCATATCCTGCCGTTTTCTTAAGTTTTAAGCAGGCCTCTTAAACCAGCCATTTGCTCATTCAGTTAGTCCTTTGACTAAACGGTCCGCTTTTTTGGTTCAACATCGGCACGTTACATGGTCTCATTAACGATTAATTACATTCGAGACGATCTAAAGCATCGTATTCCTTTTCAAGCTTTTTGAGCTTTTTCTTACCACACCCTCCAAGCACATTGATAGCATGCCTGATTCTGGCACGGCTAATGTCAGGACCAAGTAACGCCATGGAGTCAACTACCGAAATAGACTCCGTAGTGCCGGCGATGGCGACAAAAAGTGGTGGCATCAACTCACCCACTTTTAACTCCATTTGAACGGAGAGTCTCTTCATTTCAGCAAAAATACTCTCTCTGTTCCAATCACTCAAGACCTCTAAACGCCATAAGGCAAACTGTAGCAATTTGATCACACCATCCTTATCCAACTTTTTATGTTGAAAATGCGCTTCGGTTATATTTAACATTCCAGCAAAATAAAACCCGGCTAAAGAAGCGATATCACTCAGCTTTTCGATGCGACTCTGTAAATGGGGTAATATGGGCATGAGGTAATCTTTGTTAAAAGCCCATTGTTGCAATGCGTCGGCAAACTGCTCAACACTTAACGCTTCACGAAGCCACTGCCCATTTAACCAATCAAGTTTTTCTGTATCAAAAATGGGGCCACCTAGCGAAACACGGCTAATGTCAAAATGATCTACCATTTCTTGTACGGTAAAGCGTTCACGCTCGTCTGGCATAGACCACCCCATCCGCCCCATATAATTAACTAAGGCCTCGGGTAAATAACCCATGCGTTGATAATACCTAATGCTGGTAGGATTCTTACGTTTGCTCAATTTACTTTTGTCTGGATTTCGCAATAGCGGCAAGTGACATAGTGTTGGCATATCCCAACCTAAATACTCATAGAGCAGCTTATGCTTGGGGGTTGAGTTAATCCATTCTTCACCACGAATAACATGGGTTACTTTCATCAGATGATCATCGACAATATTGGCTAGATGATAAGTCGGCATACCGTCAGCTTTCATCAGTACCTGCATATCTATCTGTGACCATTCAATTGCTATTTTACCTCGCAACATGTCATCAAATTCACAGATACCCTCTTGCGGTACTTTCATACGAACGACATGGGGTTCTCCAGCTGCTAAACGTCGAGAAACATCTGCTTGAGACAATTGTAAGCCTCGACCATCGTATTTGACTGGTTCACCCTTTTCTATCTGCTCCCTGCGCATGGCGTCTAGTTCTGCTGGTGTAGCAAAACAATAAAATGCATGGCCATTTTCCAATAGTTCATCAACATATTGCTTATAAATATGCGCACGCTCACTTTGACGATAAGGGCCATACTCGCCACCGACATCCGGCCCCTCCGACCAATCTAAACCTAACCAACGCAGCGCGTCAAAAATAGATTGTTCCGACTGTTTACTACTTCGTTCCTGGTCGGTGTCCTCGATCCGTAAAATAAATTGCCCCCCATGCTGTTTGGCAAAGCACATATTAAATAGCGCAATATAAGCGGTGCCGACGTGAGGATCTCCGGTCGGAGACGGCGCGATACGAGTACGAACTGTCATAGCTTAACCCTATGTTGATGGTCAAATAAATTAGAGAAATCAATACCTGTAGCGGATATTCAGTACCAATTAATATGGCACATAAGAATAACATGAATAGTTACAGGGTAAACAAAAGGAGGGATTATACGTCTTTTTTCACCTTAGGCCAGGTCGACTGTCGTATCTTAAAACAGTCTAACATCATCGGTGAGTAGTTATGGTATTTTAAGCAATATTTCCCGGTAGATCGCCAAGCAGGTGACCTACATTGAGTATTACATAACCTTAAATAAGCATACCAACAGTTGAATCCCGCTGACACTTGCTCTGGTAGGCTAATAGCTTAGAGCTGAGCAATGCTCTTAAGGTTGTTGTACACGGAATCAATGGCCTCTTCAATAATCACTTCCGTATCTTTCAACGCATCAACCGTTACATGGGCTTGACTAATGATAGAGAAAATTTCTTCTTCTTGTTCTTCCGTTAAATCCAAACCAATCAGTTTGCCCTGCAGTTCCGCCTGAATGTTATCCACCACACCCAGACTCTTTCGCACAACTTCACCCAAATGGCTCGGTAAATGCTTGAGTTCCTCAACACACTTACCAATGATTTGAAACGTATTGGAATTACGAATCGCCATCAATTCTTGACGTAATCGAATTGCCCGCATAACAGAATTCGAACCATCAATTAGCATACACAAGGTATCGCGAGCCCGACCACTGGTCTCAGGGTCGTCTTCAGGCATATTTTTTATCAATATCGTGACAAATTCTTCATTAAAGAAAACCCGGTTTTTATAACCTTCAATTTTGCCCTTAGTGCGCGCAAATGTCATTACCTTAGAAACTGTGGCATCATCAGGCAACACGCTACCATCGAAATTAATCACCATATCAAGTGCGTGCAGTTGCACACTACAATCAAAACCAAAACGATCAGTCGTCATGACAATATCTTGGGCCAACGCGATGGGATCTTGCTCGCTCATGGAACGTTCCATAAACCGCACGATTTCTCCCATTTCATTACTGGCCTGCATCGCTGCCATTGCATTGGTTTTTGCTTTTTTGGATGATGCTTCAATTTTGTTAATCTGTTTGGCACGACCAAGAACTTGCCCTACTTTGACCTCAAGCTCATTAATGTCAATGGGTTTGGGAATAAAGTCATCAGCACCCAACTCATAACCGCGCAGCTGTTCCTCGCGATCATCAGTGGCAGAAATCATAATGATTGGCATGTTGGAAGAACGTTTATTTTTTCTCAATTTTTCGCAAAGTTCAAAACCCTTCATATCCGGCAAATTAATATCAATCAATGCGAGATCCGCACCTCGGTCTTTAATCACTGAAATGCCTTCTTCACCGGTGCAAACACTCTCAATGCCATATTGTTCTTCCAAAGCACCTTTAACTACTTCGTGAACCATTTGATCGTCGTCAATCAACAATACTTTTGAATTCGCCATAAAAGTTTCCTGTTGATATTTATCAATATTATATAAGATAGGGTTTATACTATAAGCTTAGCTAAAGTGACTCAGATGCAAAGTTTGGGTGCAAAAAAATAGCGTATTAACAACACCAGCCTGTTAACTGAGTATAGGCGTTAGCTAGTTTAAAGTTAACTAAATACCGCAGTTTTTTATCACCAAATACGATTAGAGGTTCACCCTCTTTAGCCGCATGCAGTGAATCAGTTGTGTTAGCCATTAGGCCGGGTATAGCATATAATTCGGCGTGTTTTAGCCAGGTTAATTGACTAGATGGTTCCCCTTAATCGCAGATTTTCTGTTGCCCCTATGCTGGACCGTACGGACCGGCACTTACGGTATCTACTACGTCTTATATCCAAGCATGTTCTGTTGTATACCGAGATGGTGACCACCGGGGCCATTATCCATGGTGATGCCGCCAGATTCTTAAGCTACAGCCATGAAGAACACCCAGTTGCATTGCAACTAGGGGGTAGTCAGCCAGACGAACTTGCCAAGTGTGCAAAAATCGCACAACATTATGGCTATGATGAGGTTAATCTCAATGTCGGTTGTCCTAGTAATCGCGTGCAGTCGGGTAATTTTGGCGCCTGCCTAATGGCTGAACCTGAACTAGTCGCCGATTGCATCATCGCCATGAAAGCAACCGTAGATCTGCCTATTACGGTCAAGTCTCGTATCGGCATTGATGATATGGACGACTATAACGATTTGGCACATTTCGTTAACGTCATCTATGAACAAAGCCAATGTGATGTATTCATTGTCCACGCCCGCAAAGCCTGGCTAAATGGCCTAAGTCCAAAAGAAAATCGCGATATTCCCCCACTTTGTTATCCCTCAGTATATCGGCTTAAACAAGATTTCCCTCAACTAAACATTATTATCAATGGTGGCATCAAAACCATAGGTGAATGCCAACAACACCTGCAAAAAGTGGACGGCGTTATGCTCGGGCGTGAGATTTATAGCAATCCCTTTTTATTAGCAGATGTCAACCGCTACCTCTTTCAAGATGATATAGCACAATCAAAATTCACAGTTTATTACAACTACCTCGACTATATCGAAACTCAACTTTCTCAAGGCATATATCTAAGTCACCTGTCCCGACACTTACTCAGCCTATTTCAAGGCGTGCCGGGCGCTAAGGCCTACCGTCGACATATCAGTGAAAACGCGCACAAAGCTGGTGCAGACGTTCAAGTCCTGCATGATGCTATTGGTTTTATTAAATCTAACGTGTAATAACCCAGTCAACTATCGTTGGCAACACTGCCCTTTGGCAACACTGTCCGTTAGCAACACTGTCGCGACAAAGTGGTTACGATTGTGGTTACGATTACCGCTCCAGGTAGCTATACTATCTAATAGAGCCAATCCGGTTTATATCGCCGTTTAAAACCTATTACATTTTGTAATGTCTAATCGCAATCATACTAAGCTTTGCAGCTGGTTGGTTTTGATGGTTCTATGGACATCAGAGAAGAGTCATATTGTGGAAGAATTAGCATGCCTAACAAACTTGAACAGTTGAAAAAAGTTACTGTTGTGGTTGCAGATACCGGCGATATTGAAGCCATTCAGCGATATCAACCATTGGACGCAACGACAAACCCATCTCTATTACTTAAAGCGGCCCAACTTCCCCAATACGCCCACCTGGTTAAGTCTGCTGTGCAGAAAAGCAAAAATTTATTTGATTCTACTGACGGACAACTTAATCACTGCATGGATTTACTCGCTGTCAATATTGGCAAAGAAATTTTGTCAATCATACCCGGCAGGGTGTCAACTGAAGTCGACGCGAGACTTTCATTTGATACCCAAGCAACTGTGCAAAAAGCTCGACAAATCATATCACTTTATAATGAAGCAGGTATTGCTAACGACAGAGTGTTAATAAAAATTGCAGCTACTTGGGAAGGTATTCGTGCCGCTGAAATTCTGGAAAGCGAAGGCATTAATTGCAACCTGACATTGTTATTCAGTTTTTCCCAAGCCGCCGCCGCGGCAGACGCAGGTGCGTTTTTAATTTCTCCCTTTGTTGGCCGTATTCTAGATTGGCATAAGGCAAATTCAAGTCCAGGTATATTTGCACCACATGAGGATCCCGGTGTAATCTCTGTCACTAATATTTATCGTTTTTATAAACAACAAAAATACGAGACAATTGTCATGGGGGCTAGTTTTCGCAATACCGACGAAATCGAGCAACTGGCAGGCTGCGATCGCTTGACAATCAGCCCGCCGCTATTAGAGGCTCTCCAAAACGATAACGGTGAACTATTGACAAAACTGTGCTCAAACAATACCGGAGACCCAATTGACCATATCAGAGAGAACGAACAACAGTTTCGCTGGTCTTTGAATAGTGACGCTATGGCGACAGAAAAACTTGCGGAAGGCATTCGGAATTTTACGAAAGATCAAATAGCGCTTGAACAAATTATTAAAGCAATAGCTAAATGACTTACTTGCTTTTGTTTAATTAACTGGACACAACTCTATGCTGACAAAACTAAAAAACTTTTTTGATATCAACCTTCAGGCAGAAGAAAAGCCTAACAAAGATCAAATTCAGCTAGCCGCCGCTGCACTGCTCATTGAAATTGTTTACGTCGACCGAAAGATTGAAACCATTGAAGCAGATACTCTGCTGGCAATTTTACACCAGCGCTTTGCTATTGCAAAAGAGAAACTCGACGATTTAGTCAACATAGCAAAGCAGGAGGTGAAGGAGTCTACTTCACTGTATCAATTTACCCGACTGATCAATGATAATTACGGCGACAAAGAAAAATTTGAATTGGTCCAATCAATGTGGGAAATTGCCTACGCGGATGGAAACCTCGATAAATACGAAGAAGCTCTTATTCGCAAAATTGCTGATCTTATCCATTTAAAACACCAGCATTTTATCCAGGCTAAACACATGGCTCGCGACCAAATGGCTAGCAACAAAAAGTGAGGCAGGCCGCTGATAGGCGCTCAACGACAATTTTCTAGATTCTGCACCAGATCATTAAACGTTGCAGCATTTTTTGCGTTGAGGCTCATTAACACGCGATGTGCTTCAATGACCTTTTCTTTAACCTCGTCCTCAGATCGATAAACATTGGGTAACTCATCGATTTGGTCATCAATTGACTGTTCAGACTCAAGCGCCTCAGTATGAATATCGAACACTTTCTCAAACCCCATACTTAATAGAATACGGGTAATGCCTTCATTAGTGGACACAATAGTGGGCAAATTGCCAGATATCTTCTTCGACTCCAGAGAAAGCTTAGCCAGCAGACCAAGTGTTGTGCTATCCAAGCCCTCCGCCTCAGTCAAATCAATCAGTACTGAGACAAAATTTGGCTGTGAAAACATAGATTCTACAAACTGATCTAAAGAACTACATAGGGTAACTCTCACATCGCCAAGAAACTTCAATACATACACACCGTTATGGTCGGCGACCAGAATTCTTCCAGCCTGCATAATCAGGCCTCCTTGGTTACAGTCATAATTGCAATATCGTCGGGGGCATCTTTGATTTCTAATATCCCTAACCGCTTATTAAATTCTTCAACTGTGCGACAGCCATCTCTAATCATGCCTAATAGCATTTCCTCTTTTTCACTCAACGAGTTAGCTGGCATAATCTCTAATATCCCATCGGAAAACATACACAGGCTATACTCCTCTGGCAATTTTATCATATAGTTTGCATACTCTGCGCCTTCAAAAATACCGACGGGAAGCGCTCGGCCTTCAAGATAATAGACTCCTTCGTCACATGCCATTATCGGCATCGGTAAGTGGCCGGCGACACTATAATAAAGCCGCTCTCGCTGCATATCGATGGTCGCAACAAACATAGTGGCATGTTTGTCAAGCTCACTCTCAATGAGCTCTCTATTAGCCCAACTTAGTACATCAGCTGGGGAAATCAAATTATCCGAATTCACATCATAGACGTTAATCATGCGGGTAGTTAAGTTCTTTAACAACACCGTCACAAACGCTGAAGAAGCGCCATGACCCGAAACGTCCGCAATATAGAAGCAAAGAAACTTTTCATCAAGCTGAACATACTCTACAAAGTCGCCACTTAAATACAATGACGGTATAACTTGTTGATTCAGAATGTAATTCCCAAATCGAGCCTGCTTTGGTGGCATCATTTTCATCTGCACATGGCGACCGGCCTGCTGGTCTTGCTCCAATATGCGAAGATGCTCTCTCATCTCTTTGTTAGTGCTTTCTAACTCTTCGCGGTATCGTCTATTCTGATTAACAAGATCAGCACGCTCTATACAGCGCTCTACCGCATGCTCAAGTACTTCCAAATCAACAATCGGCTTGATGAGATAGTCGCTTGCGCCAAGTCGCAGGGCAGACACTACATCCCCTATCACACCGGCACCTGATACGACAATAATGGGCACGTCTGGGTCAACGGTAGTAATCTCCTTCAACACAGACAGGCCATCCATGTTTGGCATGCGCAAATCGCAAATCACTAAATCGGGTCGGTCATCACGAAATATTGCTAAACCGTCGATACCATTACTGGCCTCGAGTACGTGAAAACTACTATCTTCTAAGTAAGTTACGATACTATCTCGGACGATGGCGTCATCATCAATAACAAGCAGTCTTCTGCTGACTTCTACCATTTACTATCTGCATCCTTTATAACCCGGGTAGACACCGAAGGGCCCCAACCAGGTATCAATGTTTCTTACAACTCAAATAAACCAGCAAGATTAAAAATAGAACAAAACCATCTAAGAAATTTTCTTGCAAAAAAAATATCTAACTAATTGATTTTATTTACATTCATATCCAACATAGGTTAAATGTTCACGTTACTCTATAAAAGTATAGTCGATGACTAATTGACAGACATAACCGTAAGTACTATAAAAGTTGGTCAAAGTGAAAATGTATAGGCAACCAATACTATGGGTTTATCAGGCCAGGCTTACAGTGAAAAGCGCAACTTTCGACGGATGAAAATCGATACGATCGTTTGTGTAACAAACCAGGCTGGACAAAACTTCGAGGGCATCTGCAAAGACCTTAGCGGAGCCGGTATGTTGATCGAGATCGACCAGCAATTTCCTATAGGCACCGAGTTAAATGTTAAAATCGTACCCACAAAGCCAAGTGGGACCGCTTTCAGTACCACTGCCGAGGTGGCTCGCGTTAAGTCACATTCTCCAGGTCTCTATACCATTGGCCTGATGATTCGAGAGATACACGAATAATCTTCACAATTTCATTAATCTCGACAGCTTTTTCCATGTTGTAAAACTCATGCCTGGCAAAACTTATGCTGATATTGATTGATTTGAAACCAAATCAATCCAAAGTACGGATAGATTGCAACCAAGCATAAAGCGGCCATTTAATAACGCACAACAGATAGCTCTGTTACCTATTCCTCCTCCCATCCTTCTTCATCATCAAAATCACCAAAATCGTCCTCAAACGAATCTTCCATTTCTCCATCACTCACTAAAAAGGCACGGCGTTGTAAATAGGCATCTCGAATAAACACATAACGGTCACCGGAAATAAGCGATTCGGTACCTAGCAAATCTGAACGGACATCAATAAGATCAATCACTTTAGCCGAGTTACGCGTTCTGACATGGTCCACATAAGTCACCGGATCAGTGTAGGTATCAACGGGCCGGCTGAATGCATCTCTCAGTGTACTGGGCCCAAGCAAAGGCAGTACAAGATAGGGACCGGATTCGACACCCCACACAGCCAAGGTTTGGCCAAAGTCTTCAGGCATCGCTTCCACTCCAAGTTTAGTCGCAACATCCATAGTGCCGGCTAAACCCGCGGTAGTATTAATAATAAAACGCCCAAAGATTTTACCCGCGTCGACTACTTTTCCTTGCAAAAGCGCATTCAGCATAGAAGCTGGTTCCAACAAATTATCAAAAAAACGAGTAATGCCGGAATCAATAAACTGAGGGGTTATTTTATCGTAAACCTTTGCTACGGGCTTAAGTGCATAACGATCAGCGACATCGTTAAATTTGTATATTGAACGATTAAAGCCTTCCCAGGGATCAACGTTTTCTAACTCTTCCGCTTTTGTACTATTTGTAAACAAAGCGACAATAAACGCCAATACCGTAAAACTAAACAGTCCGCGCGTGGGTTTAACCATGCTGTGATAAGCTCCTAACCAAACCGAATAAAGCCCGGTGTCCCTAATAACAACTTAACTTAACCGACTTAAAAAACAGTACTTAAAGGCTAGGACGAACTAACCTCACCAGTGCGTGCGAATCTGCGCAGCAGCAATTTTACATATTTAGCAACTGATGACTAGCCTGTATTACTTATTCAACAGACAAATGTGGTAAGCACTGACATAATCTGTTTAAAACAATGGCAATCGGTTTAATTATGTCATTTAAAGCGGCGTTAAATCAGCAGTAAGAGGGTCTAATTATCGACAACAAAGCGCCTCATTTTATCTTCTAAAACCTGATAATCTACTGGCTTCATAATATAGTCATCGACACCAACGACCTTAGCTCGCTTTATTTTGTCAGCGTCAGTCTCAGCCGTCACCATAATGAAGATAGTCTTATTAAATTTTTCAGATTCGCGCAATTTTTCCAGTAGTTCTATGCCCGCCATGCCTGGCATGTTCCAATCGCAAAATACCATGTCAAACGGCGGTTCAGCTTCTTCCATCATACTTAGGCAACTTTCGCCGTTAATCGCATCCTCAACCTGTCCGACCGCAATATCTCTAAGCATTTCGCAAAACAAATCACGCACCGGATCCTCATCATCAACCACCAATGCCTTCACTTGAGCCATCGGCTTGTCAAGTTTTGGCTTTTGCTCATCTTTATTGTCTATGGCTGAAGAGGACGACTGCTCACTTAGCTGGGGAACGGGCATCCTGTCTAACTCACTCGAGAGTTTATCTAAAGCACCCTGTAACATATGCAGCTTTGCCCGATACGCTGACAAATCTTGCTCACCGGCCGTATTGTTTTCAATCGACTTTTTTATATACTTATGCCGCTGTTTTAAGGTTTCTACGACACAGGACAATTCTTCATAAGTCAACATACTAAGTGAGCTGTTCCCAGAAAATTACGCTACATTTAATGGCTAATTTCGCTTGCGCTACTGCTTAGTATAGACGGCCTCAGGTGCTTGGCTCATGATGATCGGTCCGCCTAACATAGTTTGGGTACTAAAGTTGATTTATACAGTGTTCCTATATAAATTCTGTGCATAAAGAGCATAGTAAGTGGCCCAATATGACCCAATTCACCAGCCAACAGATTAATTATCGCGTTGCAACCTTTCTCAGTGCATTAGAACGCACTGGCAATAGGCTACCACATCCAACTTTGCTCTTTTTCTACCTGTGTCTTCTCATATTATTGCTATCAAAGCTCTTCGCTTGGTTCGATTTGTCCGCTTTACACCCTCTCAACGGCAAAACTATTGTTGCAGTTGACCTTATCAGTCGAGAAGGCCTACATAAAATTCTCAGCCAAACCGTATCAAACTTCACACAATTTGCACCACTGGGCACTGTACTTGTTGCAATGTTGGGAATTGGCATCGCCGAGCAGTCCGGCTTGTTGCAAACGCTGTTGCGAGTAATCGTACTAAAAACCTCAAAGCGACTGGTCACTTTCAGTGTGGTCTTCGCCGGTGTGCTATCAAGCCTAGCTGCAGACTCCGGTTACGTAGCACTAATTCCACTCAGTGCAGCGGTATTTCTCGCTGCCGGTAAACACCCCATCGCAGGCATTGCTGCGGCTTTCGCGGGTGTATCAGGAGGTTTTTCCGCTAATCTAATGATAGGGCCACTCGATGCTATTCTTGCGGGCATTTCAACTGAAGCAGTCCACTTGGTTAATCCTAACTACGAAGTTACCGCGACTGGCAACTATTACTTTATTGTGGTTTCTACTTTTTTAATAGCACTACTCGGAACTTGGGTTACAGAAAAGTTAGTCATACCTTATTTGGGTGAATATAAAGCCGAAACCGATAATAAAATAGACCTTCAACAACAACTCAACGATCAGGAAAAACGTGGGCTGCTATACTGCGGACTGTTTACCATCATTTTCGTTGCTTGTATCTGTGTCATGCTCATTCCCGAAAATGGCCTATTACGAAATTCAATGTCAGGCAGTATCTCTAACTCACCCTTTATTAAAGGTATCGTGGTAATTATTTCTCTCTATTTTGCGCTAGCGGGGTTGTGTTATGGCCACGGCGCTAATACCTTACAAAATAAAAACGCGGTTATACACAGCATGGAAAAAACTATGGAGACCATGGCATCATACCTGGTCCTGATGTTTTTCGCTGCACAATTTGTCAATTACTTTTCTTGGACACAACTGGGGCTCATCAGCGCCATACAGGGTTCAGAGCTACTAAAAACGGCAAATGTAGGTCCTATCAGTCTAATATTCATTTTTACCATGCTAGCCGCCAGTTTAAACTTATTAATTGGTAGCGCGTCCGCTAAATGGGCCATCATGGCACCGGTTTTTGTACCAATGTTATATCTGTTAGGTATTTCACCCGAAGCAACGCAGATCGCCTTTCGTATCGGTGACAGCTGTACCAATATCATAACGCCACTTATGCCATATTTTGGACTAGTGATTGCATTTGTACAGCGTTACAATAAGCAAGCGGGCATGGGGACAATGATAGCAACCATGCTGCCCTATTCCATTTGCTTCTTTATAGGCTGGTCACTGCTACTCATCATCTGGATAACGCTAGACTTACCACTTGGGCCTGGCGCTACACTATTTATCCAAACCCATTAATGACTACTAACAGTAAAAACCCAGCGGGCTTTTTTCACTGTTCAGCTATTATATCAATACATATCTGTACAATTGGCTTTGTTGCACGCCAGAACTGCTATTCTTAAAAAA